>PLXD01000633.1 GCA_003151295.1 Chitinophagaceae bacterium
CCCCGTTAGGATCGTCGGGAAGATTGAAATCGATATCATGCAAATCGGTCAGGCCGCCGGTGATCCCATTGACAATGCCACCCGGCGCCGCCATATATTCGTAATGACCTGCGAAAATATAAACAGGATTATTATGCCCATTGCCTTGTAGCATGCAAGCGTCATAAGGATTGCAACCCAGGATCCAATTGAGCTGATCCATCGCATAGCTCTTCAACTGCGAGCTGAACAGGGAATCCTCCGTGAAATATCCCGCAGCCATCCTGGCCGCCGTCGCCAGGGAACCCAGGCGCGCATTCTCACCCTGCCACCAGGGAGAGGTCTCCGTATTGTGGGGGAAGAAGAAAGAAGAATAACGGGCGCCTGTAGTATCCTGCACGAATTGCCGTCCATATCCGAAGGGATTGACCACTTCGGCTGTAACGGCCAGTTCATGCTGCAGCGATCTTTTTACGGACGCCTGCACCTGGGTATGACCCGCACTATCGGTAATGGGCAGGTATTCCAGTAGGCTTACGACCGGCAGACCGGCATCCGCGGCATGAAAGAAAGGACGGTCACTGTCATCAGCCCTCCAGTAATCCATAGAGACGCCGCGGGAAATAAGTCTTGCCATCAACTGGCTTGCACGCTTGTCGGCCGCATCTTTGTAAACGGGTTTATGGGTGGCCTTGTATAATTCGGTAGCGGCCATCAGCGCGCAATAATCATCGAGTATGTTTTCCGTTCCATTATTGGTGAGCCCGGCATTATTCTTTTCAAGGAAGGCAAATGCTTCTTCCGCGGCCCTGAGGTAATCTGCCTGGCTGAAATCGCCCGAGACGGGGAAACTGGACGCCAGGGCCAGGGAAGCGATCGCCAATCCCCCACCGGAACGATAGCTCACCTCATGGGTAGCTCCTTCATGACGGACCCGGTAAGCAGATTCTTCCGGGCGCACGATCCGGTCTTCAGGCCGTTTTTCCGGGCCGGGTGACTGCACGGAACGATAAAAAGAACTGTCCTTAACATGCAGACGATACAGATAGTCGGCGCCAAACATCCCTTCGTCGAGAAGCCTCCTCTCGTATTGCCTGAAATTGGGATCATTCCTTTTATCCAGCAGGGCATATGTTTTATAAAGCGCCCAGACCGTCAAACCGATCTGCTGGGGATTGAAATAGGTGGAATACGAGAGATGGGACAAATGCTTGCCATAATCCCCGGTCGCATCGTACCATCCGCCATGCAGGTCGGCAGTGAGGGGAGTGCCGGCGCTGTCCTTGACCAGGCCGTCGATTACTATATGCCGGTCGGCCTTATCGAGCAGACCGGACGAACGCTGTCCCTTGAAATAATAAATAACATCCGAAAGCGTATACCGCTCCAGCACATGCGGACCGATATGGAAATTGGAACTGCTGACGACCTTTCCACTGCTGTTCAGTTGCAGACGATATTCCCCGGAATCGGTCACGGAACTGAAGTCCAGTGTCCAGAACTTCCAGTCCTTCCAATTGTCGACAGGGCCCTTATAACTGACAAAGGCCTTAAATACCGTTTTTCCCGTATGCACGTCCACAACAGAAAAATTGGAAAGCGGCACCGGCTGTGAGGCCATGACCACGGCATGCTTAACGGACTGGGACGAATACCCTACCTGGTTGACGAGGATCTTCGGATCCTGTGCCCTGAGCATGCACGGGAGGTAGAACAGGGGGACGAATAATAGCAGTTGTAGCTGTTTCATAAATTGCAAAACGACAAGATAATAATTTTACCGTTTATACATTGATTTAAATCGGTATTACAGAAAAAATGATCTACCCGAACCTCGCGGGAAATTTTACAAAGTTGATACTATGTTCTCCCCCGCTCCCTGTGAAATAAACGAGATGATAAAAAGAATGGAGATGCGGCTGAAAAAGGAAACCCCTTTCCGACAGCTAATGTCCGAAACGATAAGTGTTCAGTTCTTCCGGCCCCAGATCTCCGGGCCGCCCTTCCTGATCGTACAAATCGAATAAAAGGGTATGTTCTTCTTCATTACTTAATTTTGGACTTCATCCGGAAAACAAAAAACAGCATGAACATTCAACACAAGCATACCAAAAAAAAGGGGGACATTTCTACCTGGGGCCTGAGGAAGCACCCACAGCCGACCTTGTATACCGGATGGCCGGCATCCATAAAATGATCATCGACCATACAGAAGTGAGCCCGGTGCATAGGGTCTGTTCTTTCGCAAAGTCAGTGATCTGCAAGACCCCTGAATACCAGGATTTACTCTAAATAGTCGACTGACATTTCTTAGGCCGGCTACCCTTTCGAATCGATCTTATAAAAAGCCCGTTTTAAGCTGATGCTGGATACCGGCGTAACCACCAGCGGGATCTTTTCCACGATCGTCTGATTGCTGTCAAGGCCATATGCCTTGCTGTCGCTCAGCGCCAACCGGTTTATGCTGAAATAACTATTCAGGATGAAACCATCCCGCACCGTAAATTCATTGTCGTAAGACAGGAATTTTTCCAGCACGACGAACCGGAAGTTTTGGAGATCTTCCTTATTCACGGAAGGATAGCGGCTTCCGATATCCAATTCTTTATTATTGATCATCTCGTCGACCACTTTCCGCAACATCACCCCAATTCTTGGCTGCACCCGGAAGCCCAAACGGAAATCCACCCGGATCACCTTGTCATTTTTCAACTCTTCCACCCCGTATTCCATGGTATAAGGCTGATCCGTGGTTTCAATATGGATCATCCAGTACAGATCGGCCCGCTTGGCATTGTTGTCGAAAATGGATTGAATGATTCTTTTTTCGATTTGCTTGGGGTTGTTTGCCTTGGTTAAATAGATCAGGTGGGAAGAGAATTTGGGAATGCTTTGATCGTTGCTTAAGGTCTCCAGCAGCGGCAGGTACTGGTCCAGGCTGACAAACTGGAGAAACCGGTTGTTTATTTTCCGGGCATTATACCAGATATACATGGTGGAGATCAATCCTATTTCAAATACTAGGAAGAACAACCTCTTCAGGATCTTCACCGCATTGGCGATGAAAAAGCTGGTTTCCACACAGACAAATACCGTGACAATGGCACCGACGATCCAAAACGGATAATGCTTGACATACCGCAGAAAATAAAACATGAGAAAGGTCGTCATCAGCATGGCGATGGTGATGGAAAAACCGTAAGCGGCCGTCATGGCCTCGCTCGTCCTGAAATACAGCACCACCATAAAACAGCCCAGGCACAAAATCCAGTTGATGCTGGGGATATAGATCTGCCCCTTGATATTGGTCGGGAACTTAACGGTGACCTTGGGCCAGAAATTAAGGCTGATGGCTTCACTGATCAGGGTGAACGAACCGCTGATCAGGGCCTGGCTGGCAATGATCGAAGCGGCCGTGGCAATTAATACAGAAGGGATCAGGAACCAGTGCGGCACGATGGCGAAAAAAGGATTGGTGCTGGTCGGATCTATATTATTCTGCTGCATCAATACCCAGGCCCCTTGTCCCAGATAGTTCAGGACCAAGGTGATTTTGACAAATATCCAGCTCATCTGGATGTTCTTTTTCCCGCAATGTCCCAGGTCGGAGTACAAGGCCTCCGCCCCGGTGGTGCACAGAAAGACAGCCCCCAATAACCAGAATCCATTCGGATGCAAAGTCAGTAGTTGCAAACCATAAATAGGGTTCAATGCAGCAAAGATCTGCGGGTAATGTACAATCTGACCGAGGCCCAAAACCGCCAGCATCGTAAACCAAACAAACATGATGGGTCCGAAAGAGCCCCCGACCACCTTGGTTCCGAAGCGCTGAAAGATAAACAGCAATAGGAGAATCACCATCACGATTTCAAGGACCAGGGTGTTCCCGGGAACAATGGCGGTTTCAAATTTTTTGACCATGCCCAGCCCTTCAATGGCGGACGTGACGGTAATGGGCGGCGTAATGAT
>PLXD01000106.1 GCA_003151295.1 Chitinophagaceae bacterium
CCTGGATAGCGACAACCTGCATTCTCCGAATGAAAAATTCGATCTCGTGAACTTCTATAAAGGCATAGAAACGATTCCATATTTTCATAAATATTTCGCAGACAAGGAATAGTAGTTTATGCAAACACTTCAATAAGACCTGCTCGGAGATTTTGAGAACAATTTGCAGCAGGCCAATACCGGCAAGCGCTTTGCCAACTATCTCATCGACCTTGCTATCTTTTATATGATCGTCCTTGTCATAGGGGCCGCTATGATACCCGGCACAATGTCTATGGAAGAATCGCAACGATACGTGAACGTTTCACTTACTGAAAAAATATTGCTCAGGCTAATCATTCATGTATTCTACGGCATCTACATGTTCCTGATCGAGGCGCTTTTAAGAGGTCTTAGCCGTATAGTACCCTTCGAGCAGTTCAGCGCCTTTGGTTCTCCTTCTTATCCCTGGCATGACAGGTGGACACATACTTATGTCATCGACGAAAAGCATTCGACGATTTAGAAAGGAGACAACGTTCTAATTGAAAACAAGAATATCGATTTTCTATACATACTTTTGGGCAACGGTCAAATCCCGTTCAAGAAATGCCGGAAAAAGAAAAACTCCGCCTCGATAAATACCTCTGGTCGATCCGCCTGTTCAAGACAAGATCACAGGCAGCGGATGCCTGTGACAAAGGAAAAGTGAAGCTCAACACTACACCAGGTATACCCGGCGACAATGCGAAGGCCGCCAGGACCGTCCCGATCGGCGAAGAATACGAAGTAAAGACCGAGAGCAAACGCTGGCGCATCAAGGTCACCGGCCTACTGGACCACCGGCTGCAATACTCGGAAGCGGTCAATTATTATACCGATATCACCCCCCCCGAAGAGATCGAACGCCTGCAATACCAGGCCGCCAGCTTCAATACAGGCAAACGCCAGAGTAAAATCGGGCGGCCCACCAAGAAAGACAGGAGGGAACTCGGCGATTTCCTCGACGAATAGCCAGATCTATTCTTTCAAAACCGCCTTATCTTTGGCCCATGAAAATTGATATCCTTACGGTGCTGCCGGAGTTGCTGGAAAGTCCCTTTTCCCATTCTATCCTGAAAAGGGCAAGGGAAAAAGGCTTATTGGAGATCAACGTCCATCACCTGCGTAAATGGGCAGTGAATGAATATGGCCAGGTGGACGATTACCAGTACGGCGGCGGAGCAGGGATGGTCATGATGCCGGAGCCCCTCGCGAACGCGATCGAATCGCTTTCCGGTATCACTCCTTACGATGAGATCATTTTTATGACGCCGGACGGGGAAAAATTTCAACAAAAAATGGCCAACCAACTTTCCCTGAAAAATAACTTCCTCATCATCTGCGGACATTACAAGGGAATCGACGAACGGATACGGCAACAGTATGTCACCCGGGAGATCTCTATCGGCGATTATGTATTGAGCGGCGGTGAATTACCGGCGGCGATCCTGGTGGACGCCATAGGCAGGTTACTACCCGGTGTGCTGAACGACGAGACCTCGGCCCTTTTCGATTCCTTCCAGGACAATTTACTGGCGCCCCCGGTCTATACCCGGCCGGCAGACTTCCGCGGCTCCAGGGTGCCGGACATCCTCCTCAGCGGAGATCCCAAAAAAATAGATGACTGGCGGCTCGAACAGTCCCTGAAACGCACAAATGAAAGAAGGCCCGATCTGGACACTAATGAGTGAGGCAGAATATCTGCAGAAATACGTAATACAGCAGGATAAAGGCCAGGTTTATGGCAATTGTTTTTCTCATAAGTACGGATTTTACTGAATACCGGGCCAGAACTATCCAACCTGGGGTATTCGGGCCTGATTAATGGACAAAAGGGTGTCACAGAATAGAGGAAAAACTGTGCCAAAGAGCATTTATCCACATAGGAGATCTACTTGTGATTTTCACCCGGTAATTTTCCTGTTCACCGGTAATTTTCTACCCCTCATCCGGAAATATCCATCCACCCCTGTTTACGGATATTTCGAGGCCCCCCTGCACCATTCATCGTCCTTTAATCCGTTATTAATCCGTTATGACGATAGTGTGCACAGGTTTTGCATTGATGTTATCGTAAATTAACCCTCATAATATGACAATCAGCGGATTTACCATGGTAAGAAATGCTACCAAGCTTTATTACCCGATCAAAGAAGCGATTGCTTCCATTCTTCCCCTGGTGGATGAATTCGTTGTAGCCCTTGGGGATTGCGACGAAGATGACCGGACCCTGGCCGAGATAGAAAGCATTGGATCCGACAAAATAAAGATCATTCATACGATATGGGATCTCGACAAATATCCCCGGGGCATGGAACATGCTCACCAGACCGATATCGCCAAAGAAGCCTGCAAAGGCGACTGGTTATTCTACCTGCAAAGCGATGAAGTGGTACATGAGCGGTATCTACCCGTTATCAGGAAGCGTTGTGAAGAGTTATTGGCGGATCATTCGGTCGAAGGCCTGCTCTTCAACTACAAGCATTTCTGGGGGGACTATGATCATTTTATCACCTCCCATGCCTGGTATCCGGATGAGATCCGTATTGTACGTAACCGCAAAGAGATACATTCCTGGGAGTCGGCCCAGTCTTTCCGGCGGATACCCGATTTCGACGGGATCCATTACCGTCAGAAAAAAGGAACGTATAAATTAAAAGTGGCCCGCGTCGATGCCTTCATCTATCACTACGGATGGGTACGCCCTCCGCGCTATATGCAGCAGAAAAGAAAGGCATTTGAAATTATCCATCAAGGCCACAGTGTGGCCGAAGCGATCTTTAGGAACGAACCGGAAAAATTCTATTTCGGCAACCTGCGCAGGCTCTCTATATACAGGGGCTCGTATCCGGCCGTCATGCGGGAGAAGATCGCGCAATTCAACTGGGCCGACGAGTTGTATGATGACAATTGCAAAAAGATCCGGAAACATAAGCATGAGCGGTTCAAATACCGCCTGCTGACCTTTATAGAACAAGACCTGCTCGGAGGCCGACAGGTTTTGAGCTTCAAGAATTACAAGCTATCGGATCATTAGCCTATCGCTTATTTAGGCATATCGAATATAGACGGGTCGATCGGTTTATTGACCTCTACCTTACTGTGGGTAATGTTCAGGGTGACCTGTGGCAGAGTGAGCTGCTGGGAATAAGGATACACAAAGCCGAAATCGGTCTTCTTATAATTGGAAAACTCAATCGTAGTCTCCGTTTGCTGGCCGCCCATCGACATGGAAGTGACAAGTTTTACGATATAAGAGCTGGCGGAATCTACAAATACGGTCATCTGGACATCGTCCCTGGTCGTGACCTTTATCCTATTCGCAGGGGCGCCATTGACATTCTCCTTACCCACTAATTCCACTTTATTACCCTTGGCGGCATAATCCAGCAGGGGACCCCCGATATCGAGATGTGACTGAGCGGATTTGATCTGGTCGGCGGGAATTGCTTCAGGCTTCATCTGTCCCATCAGCGGGTTCAGGGACCAACCGCCTTTATCGGTCAGGCATTGTATGATCTGCTGCCCGTTGAAGTCAAGCATGTTCTTATATCCCTTTCCACTTACAATATAAGTGGTGCTGGGGGCCTGGTTGCCCATGACATCAACCGTACTCTCTATATACAGGGTTTTGACGGCATTGATCTTGTCCTTGCCGCCCAGGGCATCAATATTCTTGCTGATAATATCGTCGACTGTCTGCGCGTGCCCGGTAAACACCGCTACGGAACCGATAATTCCAATAATAATGTGGCGTATTTTCATTTGTTGATTTTTATTTTTAAACAATTGATGAATCCTGCTTCCCTCTTTAAGTCGGCAAACATAAAGATATTTCATGCCCCGGCCATACCTTTCATAAAACACCATGCCTCATGAATTGACCCCGTTATTTCCCCTGCCGGCTCAGTTTCCGGGTTTGCTCAGTTTCGCATCGTCGACGGGTTTGTTGACTTCGATCTTTTCAAAACTGGTCTTGGAGCCGCCACCTATGACCATCGAATAAGGTAGTATATATCCATCCGGCGTCTTCTGGTAATCGGAAAAATCGATATTGTAGGTTTGGTCTGCATTGCCGGTGCCACCGGCGCCATTGCCTCCCCCATTTCCGCGGTGTCCCCCGCCTCCGAACATACCGCTTCCCTTGCGTGTTTCCCGGACGATATAATAGGTTTTGGCATCGATGAAATAGATCACGGACGTCCCCGATTGAGTCGTCAGCCTGATCTTGTAACAGGGAGATGCATTGAGCGTATCGTTGCCCAGCAATTCCAGGGTGTAGCCTTTGGAGGCATAGTCCACAAAAGGACCCGCCAGATCCAATTGCATTTGCATGGCTTTCAGCTGTTCTTCGGGGATCGCTTCAAAATTGCCTCCGTTGCGGGTATTGGATCTCCAACCCTGTTTGGGAGTGACAATAATAACGACATTTCCCATTCCGAAAGAAATCTCCTGGCGGGAGAGTTTGTCCTTCACCCGCCAGATCTTCGAATCGACCTCCGTACCATTCGCCATCACGGATACCCCTTCGAGATAGACCGACTGAAGGGAATTGAGCTTGTCTTTGCCACCCAGGGCCTCTATATGTTTAGAGACGATGTCATCGGCAGTTTGAGCGATGGCGGCCAGGGAAATTGTGAAAAGAAAAAGCGGCAGACAGAAGTGCAGCAGGCAGGAATACAGGTTTTTTATTTTCATGTTGGAGTTTCGTCTTCGGCAAGGGAAGAGAAAAGCGTTACAAATATACTAATAGCCGGATAATTCTTTAATTTTCCGTTTCCAAAAAAAAACAGGCATGCATCAACGGACAGGAAAGCTGGTAGATATCCGGGCATTAGAAATCTACCCGGCTGAAATAACGATCCGGGGAAAACGAATAGAAAAAATCACCCGGCTCGATAAGGCCCCCGCCAGATCCCTGCCCTATATCCTGCCCGGTTTCGTCGATGCGCATGTCCATATAGAAAGCTCCATGCTGGTCCCTTCCCAATTTGCCAGGCTGGCCTGCGTGCATGGAACAGTGGGCACCGTGAGCGATCCCCATGAGATCGCCAATGTCTGCGGCATAGAAGGAGTGGAATTCATGATCGAAAATGGAAATACGGTCCCTTTCAAATTCAATTTCGGAGCGCCCAGTTGCGTGCCCGCCACCATTTTTGAAACGGCCGGAGCCTCCCTGGATGCCGCCCTGGTGGAAGAACTGCTGAAAAAGGATAGTATAAAATACCTGAGTGAAATGATGAATTTCCCCGGCGTACTGAATAAGGACCCGGAGGTGATGAAAAAGATCGAAGCGGCCCATCGTGCAGGCAAGCCTGTAGATGGCCATGCCCCGGGGCTACGGGGAGAGCAGGTCCGGCAATATATTGAGGCGGGCATCAGTACCGACCATGAATGCTTTACGGCCGAAGAAGCCCTCGGCAAGCTGCACTATGGCATGAAGATCCTTATCCGCGAAGGAAGCGCCGCAAAAAATTTCGAGGCCCTGATCGGCCTGCTGCCCGATTTCCCCGACCGGATCATGTTCTGCAGCGATGACAAACATCCGGACAGCCTGGAAGCAGGCCATATCAACCAGCTTTGTGCCCGGGCGGTAGCGAAAGGGATCGACGTCTTCAAGGTATTGAAGGCCGCCTGTGTCAATCCCGTATTGCATTACCGCCTGGATATCGGCTTATTGCAGACTGGCGACCCCGCCGATTGCATCCTTGTGGAAGACCTCGTAGATTTTAAGGTGTTACAGACCTATATCGACGGAGAACTCGTCGCGGAAAATGGCAGCGCGGTAGCCGCCGCATTCAGTGTCGTGATGCCAGTAACCCCGGAATCCCCCATTAATTCCTTCAACTGCTTGCCGAGGGCACCCGAAGATTTCGCTTACCCCCTCGACAAATGGGGAGAAGAAGAAAATATCGAGCAGGTATACGTTATCGGGGCACTGGACGGGCAATTGATCACCCAAAAGCAGCTGGCGGCAGTTAAAGACCTGATGCCGGGAGATGGCTTCCTCCATAGCAATCCGGAAAAGGATATCCTTAAAATGGTAGTGGTGAACCGCTATCGGCAAGCGCCTGTTGCCAAAACCTTCGTTCATAATTTCGGCCTGAAAAAAGGCGCACTGGCTTCCTCGGTAGCCCATGACAGCCATAACATCATTGCAGTAGGAGTAGATGAAGAAAGCATCTGTCGGGCATTAAACCTGGTAATCGGAGCGAAAGGAGGAATTTCCTGTGTGGACCCCGACTCTTCTTCCACCCTCCTGCCCCTGCCCGTCGCCGGTCTCATGAGTGAGGCAGATGGCTATGAGGTAGCCCGGAACTATACGGCGATCGATGCCATGGCAAAACGCCTCGGCTCCCGGCTTTCAGCCCCCTTTATGACCCTCTCTTTTATGGCCCTATTGGTCATTCCCCACCTTAAAATCAGTGATTTGGGCCTATTCGACGGCGATGGATTCGTACTTTTGTAGTACGATGACGCAACGTCAACAATGAAATCCGGCCGGGCTTTACCGGCAAAATCCCGGTTTTCGCCGCCCAATCCGTCACCATTGCCTAAAGCAGCTTGCAACGCTTGTCTATAAGCCCTAGTTTTGATTAAAATTCAAGACAAATGGACGAAAAGGAAACAGACCGCAAAACCAGCGAACCACAAAAAATAGGCCGGGGAGGCGGGCGCGTCTTAACAGGATTCTTCTTAGTGGTGATTGGCGCCGTGCTGTTGCTGGACCAGATGGGATTTTATTTTCCCAGCTGGTTGCTTAGCTGGCAATTCCTCATGATCGTGATCGGCATCTTCCTGGGATTCAAACATGGCTTCCGTGGATTCGGCTGGCTGGTCCTGATCCTAGTCGGCGGCGCCTTCCTCTTTGAAGATAATTTCCCGGGGATCCCCATACATCGTTTTTGGCCCCTGATCATGATCGTAATCGGGCTGATGATCATCATGCGACCCAGGGGAAGGGATCATCAACACTGGCGTTGGGAAGAGTATGCGAAAAATAAAAATTATGCCTGCCGCTCCGGGCAGGAGACCTATATCTCGGAAGACTACATCGATTCCACGACGATCTTCGGGGGCGTCCATAAAAGGATCTTATCGAAAAATTTTAAAGGAGGCGATGTGACAAGCATCATGGGGGGAACGGAGATCAATCTGAGCCAGGCCGATTTCACCGGTGTCGTTGTCCTCGATGTGACGCAGGTGATGGGTGGGACGAAGCTGATCGTCCCACCCCATTGGGAGATCCGCTCCGAGATAAACGCCATTTTTGCAGGCTTTGAGGACAAACGCCAGCAGGCGACCGTCAACAATCCCGATAAAATATTAATACTGAGAGGCACTTCCATTTTCGGTGGCATCGAAATAAAGAATTATGCCTAAAGGAATACGCCTGGAAAAATGAGACTCAACCTTGAAGAATGACACTGAATTATACTTAACTGCTTTCAAAAAACTAAATTGCTATGAACTGGTATTTATCAAAACTCGTTTTCAGGATCATTTGCGGAGAAGGTCAACATACGCCGCAATTCGATGAGCAACTCCGGCTGGTCTCCGCCGTCAATGAAGAAGAAGCTTTTGAAAAAGCCATGACGCTGGGCGAAAAAGAGCAGGAAACATTCTACAACCAGCAGCAGAAACTGGTTCAATGGCAATTCATCAATATAGCTGAATTGTACAAGCTTAGCGGGCTGCTGGATGGCGCCGAACTATATTCGAGGATCCAGGAAACGGATAATGCCGACCTGTATATCGAGCTGACCAATAAAAAAGCCGCTCATATCCGGCTCAACAGCACCCATCGGTTCCTGGAGATTTTGTAGATCTTACAAAAAACATTTCCTCTTAAAATCATTTCCTTAAATCATTTCTTTGGCCAGATCCCCTTTAACGATCAGCAGGTTCCGCCTGATATTTTTTGCCTGGTGGGTGATTTGGGCAAGCCTGCAGATGCTGCTGATCGAGCGTTTCGGGTTTACGCCCGGCATTGCGGCCGTCGATAGCCTCGTCACCAATGCCCTGCTGGCTTCTATATGCTGGTTCGTGGCCAATACGCTCCAATATTATTTACCCCAAAAAGAGCGGTACTGGTATATCCTTTTCCTGAGCCTGGGTCTTAGTTCTCTCCTGCTGCTTGTAAGCAGGTGGATACTACCATCCCTGCTGGGTGACCGGCAAGGCTATTCGC
>PLXD01000095.1 GCA_003151295.1 Chitinophagaceae bacterium
ACCGTTCTTTCGCGATCCATTTTGTCCATTCTTCGTATGCCTCGGAATCTTTCGGGATCCCTTCTTTCGTGTCCCCTCCAAATACGGTGACATACATGCGATCTTCCGGGATGCCATATATTTTTGTCAGCAATTCCCAGCTCCAGGCAATGGCTTCCTTTTTAAAATAGCCGGCGCTGGGAGCAGCCGGGTCTCCGAAGCTCCAGTTACCCAGCATTTCAANNGGTATGATGATAGGTATCCACCCCTACTTCTTCAAGGTCATTGTGCTTGCCGCTCACCCGCAGGCATTTCTGCGTATCGGCCACCCGGGCATCCGGAGACCTTTTATTTCCCAGGAAATAATCCTTGAAGGGGTTCATTCCGGCATTGGTAAATAAAAGGGTAGGGTCATTCTTCACTACAATTGGAGCCGAAGGAAGGATCGTATGTCCCCTGGACTGGAAAAACTCCAGGAATTTCTGTCTTATTTCGCCACTGGTCATCATAAACGGAACAATCTTTGGTTGTAATTTAGTTCGTTAGCCTATATTTGTACGCTCAGGTATCGATCCGAAGCCGTGCAAAGGTACACCAATTCAAGCTGTTATTAGCCGGAATAGGTACTATCCAATCCTTGAAAAAGGTTGTTTTTGCGGATGAAAAAAATTAAGTATTACTATAATACCAATACGCTTCGATACGAGAAGCTGGAAACTCCCCTGCGGGTAACCTTGCTGCGTGTCTTGGGCTTCCTGTCAGCGTCCATTGTTACGGCCGCCATACTCGTCTCCATCGCCTATAAATACTTTCCCTCTGCCAATGAAAAACGCCTCATGCAGCGCAATGAAGGCCTGAAGGATAATTATTACGTGCTGAATGAGAAAGTACAAAAGCTACAGGAGCAGATGAGCGAACTGGAGAAAAGGGATAACAATGTCTACCGGGCCATCTTCGAAGCCTCCCCCATTCCCGACAGCGCCCGGGCCAAAGCCCTTGCCCAGCAGCAGGAAATCCAACTAGTTCAAGGCATGGACCAGGAGAATCTCTACACCTCCATCGCCGCTACGCTGAATAAACTGAGCGNNCCCATCAGAACAAATCCTACGTAGAGATCGACAATTTCATTAAGAATAAGGAACAATTGCTGGCCTGTACGCCCGCTATCCAGCCCGTCAGCAACATGGACCTCAGCCGGATCGCCTCCGGGTTCGGCTACCGGATCGACCCGGTCTATAAAACGACCAAATTCCATGCAGGCCTCGATTTTGCCGCTCCCCAAGGAACTCCCATCTATGCGACTGCCAATGGGACTGTGGAAGTAGCCGGTAATACAGGCAACGGCTATGGTAACCATGTCGTCATCAACCATGGATACGGGTATGGAACCTTATACGGGCATATGTTTAAAGTCAAGGTCAAATCGGGCCAGCGGGTCAAACGGGGAGAGATCATCGGCTATGTGGGAAGCACCGGTAAAAGTACCGGACCGCATTGCCATTACGAAGTGCATCGCAACGGGGACCCGGTAGACCCCGTCTATTATTTCTATAACGATATTACGCCGGAACAATATGACCGACTGCTGAAACTGGCGGCATCCAGCAATCAAAGCTTTGACTAATCCAGCTTTGTCTAATCCTTTGTATCTTTAATTACCGGATATTTTTTGCATATTTACATTGTTATGAAGACCCTTCCACAGATAGCATTTGACTTTGCGGCGGACAATAACTCCCGGCAGGATGAGCCCGCGGAATTGTCATCTCCGGCTAAGTCCAACGAACAGACGGCGGGTGTGGGGGTCCGGCTCAAGCACACTAAGAATATCGAACGCAAAGAACCGGAAAGTGCTGCACCGGAAAGTACTGAACCGGAAGGCACCAAAACGAAAAGCGCTGATACGGCCCCGGAACAGCCCGTTATAGAAGCGACGTTAATAGAGATACCGCCCATCGTGAAACCAAAATCCACGCGGGGGCGCAAATCGCTGAAACAGGTTTCTGCCGAAGCCGACCTGATTGAGGTACCCGGCGATGATGAACTTTTCAGCAAACAATATTATACGATGAGAGAAGTCGCCGCCATGTTCCGGGTGAACCAATCCCTGCTGCGTTTCTGGGAAGCAGAATTCGATATCCTCAAACCCCGCAAGAACAAGAAGGGGGACCGGTATTTCCGGCCGGTCGATATAAAGAACCTGCACCTTATCTACAACCTGTTGAGGCAGCGCAAATTCACGATCGAAGGAGCCATAGAGTTCCTGAAGAACAGCAAAAAGGCCGAGGCAAGGTTTGAGGCCATTCGTCGTTTACAGGAGATCAAGGCGTTCCTACTGGAATTGAAGGCGCAGATTTAGTGCCGCGGAAAAAGACACCCCAGTAGCAGCTACAAAACATACTAACAGATCCAAAACATAAAGTCATGAAGCATATATTCCTTATCGCCCTGATCTTCGGGTTCGGGATCCTTACCCGGGCACAAACGGAATATGAAGTTTCCGGAGTCGGAACCAATAAGATCCTGAAAGGCATTATCAGCAGGGATCTGATCACGAGCGATACTTCCTTTAATTGGTGGCAGACTAGCCAGGCGGGCTACACTCCCAATGCAAACGCCGTTGCCGCTTTAAAAGCCAGGGGCGCAGACCTTCAGTTCGTCGTATTCGGAGGCACCTGGTGCGAAGAAACCCGGGCCATTCTTCCGAAGTTCTTTTCTATCCTGGATGCCTCTTCCTTTCCGCCGGATCAAATCATTTTGGTAGGTGTGGACCAGGACAAAAAGGATATCGACCATATGGCGGATGACATGCATGTCACCAAACTCCCCACCATTATCCTGCTCAAAGATGGGAAAGAATTGGGGCGGGTGGAAGAATATGGAAAGAACGGCCATTGGGACCAGGAGATCGGCGAACTGGTGGCTTCCGCGAATTAATTCACAAATGAATCTTTAAGCCTTCTCTTTGGTTCTATTATGTCGCTGCAGGAGGAGGATTGTTGTTCCCCGAAGACATCCTGATATCGGTGCTGGCCCCTGATATTTCGATGGACAGCCGCTCGAGCAGCCGTAATATCTCAAGGTTCACCTGTTGCTTAATAGTATTGAACACGTCCTGGGAGACAGGAGAAGTAAAATAGTCCACATTCACCTGGAAGGAAGTACCCGTAATATCACTCAGGAAGGCGCTGCTGGTCTGGATATTATCCCTTTTCAGGATCAGCTTGGTCGCCCCGATAAAACGGTCCAGGTTGTCGGAAGAAGTGGACAGGCTTAGCTGCAGCCGGATCTCCGCCTTGCGCTGCGTACGGAGGGTCAGATTGTCCACGATACTGTCTACCATCTGCTTGTTAGGAACCGTGACATAGGTCTTCTGGTCCGTCCGGATACGCGTGCTGCGCAGTCCTATCCTTTCCACCGTCCCGGAAATGTTATTTACATTCAGCACATCCCCGGCCGTAAAAGGCTTATCGAAGAAGATGATAAAGGAAGCGATCAGGTTTTCGATGCTCTCTTTGGCGGCCAGTGCCAATGCGGCCCCGGCAATGCCCAGGGAACCGAGCAGGCTATTGATCTGCCAGCGGAAAGCCATGCTTAGTATCATCATAAAACCGATAACGCCCAGGATGATCTTCATAAAATCCCGGAAGAATACCACCAACTGGTTATCCCGTATATCCCCTGACGCATGGGCTTTTCTCTGCAGGATCAGTGCGATGAAATCGACCATTCGCAATAAGAGCCAGATAAACCCGATGATAATAATGATGGTGGCGATCGCATGGATGATGGTCTTGGAAGAGACCTCATAGATATCAAAGTTCAGGTCTTCGGGGAAATGTAATTTTTCAATGGAAGTGAATGAAATAAACACCACCAGGAAGGTCTGAATGGGGCCTTTTACGAGACTGACAAAGGAAGGTTTGTCCACCCCGGCCGACACCCGCCGGACGATGCGAAATAAAAAACCTGCGATTAACAGGGATAGATATCGTCTTAAGATCACGACCATGAGGATCGTCGATGCAACGATGACATATTTTTTAAGCGGATTGCTGAGGATTACCTGGTTCCAGAAATCATGCATATTTGCTCATTTTCATCCGTTAATGCTGTCTTTTGTTGGCCGGATGGATCTTACGATTCAACGACGCGAATAAATTTCCAATCCTTTTTTCTTTAATACATAGATCGCACCCGGGGTGATCTTAATCTTTATAGCGCCCAGGTAAGCCGGCGGGATCGGTATTTCCTCGAGGTTCAGGGTGCCCAATTGGTAACGGTAAAATTTAGATTGATCCCGCCCCAGGAGAATCTTATCGATCACGGTAAAATCCTGCCAGCCGGTTAAAGGCAAGGTCGTCTTAAAGCCCCCGTAATGATCGAATGCGAATACCCCCCTGTTAATATCATATAGGTAGACGAGACCGGACTGGTCTGCGATGATCGATGGATCCGGCACCGTGTCGAATATCTGCCTGAAATCGGTTGTCTGATCTACCAGGGACCCGTCATCGCGTAATCTTTTTAATTTTGCATCGAGTTCGTCATAGACCCATATATTATTATCATATCCCAGGCCAATGGCCTTGGCCTGTAAAATATTCTGGCTTCGCAGGTCGATGGTCGTGCGGATATTCAGGAATCTGTCCACCACGACGATCGTGGCAAAATCCTTATAATAGATCAATATCTTCAGTGGATTGGTCACATCTATGGACCAGATATTGCCATAGCGGCTCACTTCATTGAACACGGCGGCCGAATCACCATTGGCATCCAGCTTCTTCAATAAATTATCCTTGCTGATGAGATAAATATTTCCCAGGTTATCAACGGTAAAATCGACTATATCCGCCTTTATGTACTTGCTTAAAACAAAGGAGCCGTTCCCTGAACTATCGAGTTGCGCCGTTCCGCAATGCGTGGCAAGCAATAGCAAAAAAGTGATATAGTAGAATTTAGCGCTCATTTCTTCTGATGATCTTTTAACTTTCCTTTCCCCTGACGATCTTGGCTTTCATTTCTTCCGTTCTCGCGGTCAGGACCAGTTCCTGCCCGTCGAAGACGGCATAGGTATCATAGCGGATCCAATCTCCCAGGTTGATATACCGGCTGCCGCCCGCTAACGAAAAATCGATCGGCAGGTGACGATGTCCGAAGATCAGGTAATCAAAATACGATTTTTGTAGCGTCTCCTTACTATAAATGATCAGCCATTCCTTGTCTTCCCCGAGAAATCGCTCGTCGACCAGGCCGGTAACAGCCCTGCTCCTGCGGCTCAGGTAATTCGCCAATCCGACGCCGGCGGCCGGAGGAAGGATCCCGAAGAGCCATTGGCAGACCGGATTTCTGAATATCTTCTTCATGAATTTGTATCCTTGATCTCCCGGACCCAGGCCGTCGCCATGGGCTATCAGGAATTTTTTACCGTTCCATTCGAAGATCTGCGGCTCATGGTATACCGGAATATGCAATTCCTGCTCGAAATAACCGCTCATCCACCTATCATGGTTGCCTACAAAAAAATGAACGGGTATGCCGCTATCGGTGATCTCCGCCAGTTNNGAATACCAGAAATCGAAGAGGTCTCCTACGATAAAGATTTCGGCAGCATCCTTCCGGATCGTTTCCAGGAATTGAACGATGCGTTTTTCCCGCACCAGGCTGGTGGCATGATCCGGAGCACCCAGGTGAAAGTCAGATAGAAAATATATTTTTTTTCCGGGGGCAATTTGCATGAAGACAAAGATAATGATTGTCAGTTGTGAAACCGACGAAGGAGGTTTCC
>PLXD01000512.1 GCA_003151295.1 Chitinophagaceae bacterium
CTGGACATCTTATTAGGAACGGATTCCAAACAACTCGGGGAAGTCGTCGTGACCGCCCTGGGGATCTCCCGTCAGGCGAAAAGCCTTGTTTATGCCGCCCAGACGGTTCCTGCCGGTCAGTTGACGGAGGTCAGGGCCACCGATAACTTTCTCGGTTCGCTGAACGGTAAAGTTGCCAATCTCGTCGTCAACCAGGGGTCCGGCGGATTGGGTAGCGGCGCTACCGTCATTTTACGCGGTAACCGCTCTATCGCCTCAACCAGCAATGCCCTGATCGTTGTGGACGGGGTTCCTATCAACAATGATACCTACAGTGCTGCCAGCAGCGACTTCGGAGCCGTTCAGAGTTCCGATGGAGCTTCGAACATCAATCCGGACGACATCGAATCGATGACGGTCCTCAAGGGTGCTTCCGCAGCGGCCCTTTATGGAAGTTCGGCCGGTAACGGGGTAATTGTCATCACCACCAAAAAAGGAAAGAAAGGCAGAGTCGACGTCACCCTCAACTCGGGAATCGGTTTTGAGCGGCCCTTTGCCTTGCCAAATTTTCAAAATTCATACGGCCAGGGTAACACAGGTCTTATTGCGACCGATTCTTCCCAGTCAGGCGCTAGTTGGGGTGCTCCGATGCAGGGACAGAGCTATATAGACTATTTGTATAAGCCCAACACCTACACGGCACAACCCAATAACGTAAAGGATTTCTTCAATACCGGTCTGAGTCTGAATAATTCGGTTGGATTTTCAGCGGGCTCCGACAAAGTGCAGAGCTATTTCTCCTATACGAACAACTACGCCAAGGGAATTATAGCGAACAACGATCTGAACCGCCATACCATCAACTGGCGTATCTCGAACCAGATCAGTTCGAAATTCTCGACGGACGCCAAGATCACCTATATCGCCCAGAATATCAACGGCCGTCCCCGCACCGGTGAGGAAAACAGCCCGGTATTCGACGACTACGAGATGCCCCGCAGCATCAGCAACGCAGAAGCCAAGAACTACCAGGTTATCAATAATGTGGGGATAGCGGCGCCGACCAACTGGGCCTCTACCCTCAACTCGATCTACCAGAACCCTTACTGGATGATCAATAACACCTCGATCAACGAAACCCGCGACCGCGTGATCGGTTTCGTATCGGCCAAGTACATGATCACGCCCTGGCTGAGTGTCCGCGGATCGGCCAACCTCGACAGGACGGCTGACCAGATCACACAGGAGTACGATCAGGGGACACTTCTTTGGAACACCAATTCCGGCGGCTCCTTTCAACTCACCAACCTGATCAGAACCAACAAATGGTTTGACCTGATCCTCGAAGGAAGCAACCAGCTCACCAAGGACCTGAAACTAGGTTACCACGTCGGGACGATCTACAATGAGCAGCTTTACTCCGAGACGGATGCCGGTTCCAATGGCCTGAACGTGACCAATAAATTCAGTCTCAACTTTGCCAGCAACCCAGCCACCACCCAGAGTGCATCTGATGTCATCGTCCAATCCGTATTCGGCCAGGCCAACCTGTCCTGGAAGGATGCCATCTTCCTGGACGCCAGTATACGTAATGATTGGGATTCCAGGTTGCCCAGTCCTTACACATATAAATATCCTTCTGTCGGCTTATCGGCTGTATTGTCCGACCTGATCAAGGGCCTGCCTTCGGCGATCTCCTTCCTGAAGGTCAGCGGGAACTATGCACAGGTAGGTAATGGCGGTATCTTCGCGATCAAGAATGCTTCTTATAATTTTGACCAGGGCGCCGGCAACGGAGGTATCAACAGGAGTCTGACCTACCCGATTCCCGATTTGANNCTTTACGAATTCGGTCTCGAAACCCGGTTTGTCCACGACCGTATCGGATTCTCTCTTACGTATTATAAGAGCAACTCACTTAACCAGTTGTTACAAATTCCCCTGCCTGTGGCCACAGGTTATGCCAACCAATATATCAATGCGGGAAATATCGAGAACCATGGTCTGGAGCTCGTCATCAACGGAACGCCGATCAAGAACCGTGACTTCACCTGGGATATATCGGTCAATGCGTCGCTCAATCGCAACAAGATAATTTCCCTGAGCCCCCAGCTTCAAACGGTAAATCTCGCCGGTGCCGACAATCGCTCGGCTCAGCCCCAGGTCAATGTAGGAGGAAGCTTTGGGGATCTCTATGCTTACCAATGGCTGAAAAATGCAAAAGGTCAGTATGAAGTGGCTGCTGCCGGTACCTCTACCGCCGGTACTCCCCTGACTTCCTATATTACCGGTGCTCCTCTCGGATATATCGGAAACTATAATCCCCAGGAAATCGTAGGTATGACAAATACCTTCCAATACAAGAGATTCTCCCTGCGCGTCCTGATCGATGGCCGTATCGGCGGTATCCTGGTATCGGGAACGGAAATGAACCTGGCCTTCAGCGGCATCACCAAGGGTACCTTACCCTATCGTGGAGGCGGCTGGAACATGGGTGGCGTGGACGTCAACGGCAATGCTGTTTCAACGACCATCACTGCACAACAGTTCTGGCAGACGGCTTCCGGACAGCGTTATGGGGTTGGCCAGTTCTTTGCATATGATGCTACTAGCCTGAGGGTTAGGGAGTTGAACTTCGGTTATGATATTCCATTGCATAATGTTACCTTTATTAAAGGCCTGAAACTTTCTGCTGTAGCCAGGAACTTGTTCTGGATTTACCGTGGAAGTTCGACCCTGTCTATACCGGGCATTGGCAAACGTAAGATGTGGATGGATCCTGACATGAGTAATGGAAACGGTCTTTTCCAGGGTACAGAATACGGGGCAATGCCTTCCACCCGTACATTGGGATTCAACCTGAAGGTTAATTTCTAAAACCCGTAAAAACTATAAAAAAATTATGATTATGAAATCAATAAACAAACTGTTGAACATACGCCTGCAAGCGGCTTTGCTTGTCAGCCTGGTATTGTTTGCGGCGGCTTGTACGAAGAAATTTGAGCAGACGAATACCAATCAGAACAGCATCGCGACGGTAGGACCGGCCACGCTGCCGTTTCTTTTTTCACACGCAGAAGATATTGCCACTGTGTACCAGGGTAATTACCAGATTGCGCAGAATCTCTTTGCCGATCAGTATGCGCAGTACTTCGCCTGCGAAGCGACTTATTTCGGCTCCGATCGCCTGGTTATCAACCAATCCTGGGTAGGCGCCAATTTCAATCCGTATTATACGGATGTGCTGCCGCAATTGCAGACCATTTTCGCCAACACCGATTCTTTGTCGGCAGAACACGCCATGGCGGAAGTAGTTTGGGTCCTGGCTTTTATGAAAGCTACCGACTACTGGGGCCCGATCCCGTATTTCAGCGCCGGTGCCCCTGCGATTTCGGTTCCTTATGATTCACAGGACAAGATCTACGCGGATTTCTTTAAACGCCTGGACGGGGCCGTAGCCGTGCTCACCCCCTTGGCCGGCACCAATGCCTATGGCTCTTTTGATCTCATCTATGGTGGCGACGTCACCAAATGGGCCAAATTTGCCAATTCATTGCGTCTACGCCTGGCTCTGCGTGTTTCAAAGGCAGATCCCAGCACGGCACAGACCGAAGCGGAAGCCTCGGTCGCAGCCGGTGTGATGACCACCAGCCCTGGGGACGATGCCTTTATTGAAAGGTCTTCTGTTGGCGGTGATATCAACGGTCTTTCTACGATGTCCGACTGGAATGAGTTCCGGATGAGCGCCACCATGTCATCGGTACTCAGAGGATACCAGGATCCCCGCATTTCGCAATACTTTCTCCCTACCAAAAATAGCGGAAATCCGACCTTCGGCGTATTTGCGGATTACCAGGGCTTGAGGAACGGGCTGTCTGTGGCTCAGCTGACACTCGCGCCAAACCTGGCCGCTGCTAACTCGCACCAGGGTCCACATTGGGCTTCGACCAATGTCACCGTCGGTGGTACCGTAGTCGGTGAAGCTTCTTATACCAACAGTCCTCAGAATGTGATGGAGACGGCGGAATCTTATTTCCTTCGCGCAGAAGGTGCCTTACTGGGATGGAATATGGGTGGAACTGCTCAGACTTTGTACGAAGCAGGGATCACCAACTCCATGGCTCAGTGGGGGATCACCGGTGCGGCTGTTACCAGCTATATCGCCAGCACCAATACCCCAATGGCGCCGGGCGACTACCTGAATTCGCCGCCCGTGTCTACCGTTCCGATCGCCTGGAGCGCTAACCCTGCCGTTGAATTGCAACAGATCATGACGCAGAAATGGCTGGGCCTGTTCCCGGATGGGATGGAAGCCTGGGCGGATTATCGCAGAAGCCATGTGATGGCGCTCTACCCGGTTGCCAATTCGGATAACCCGCTTATCACCAATACTGCCACCCAGTGGCTCCGCAGGATACCCTTCCTGTTGAGCGAGAAACAGAATAACGCGACTGGTGTCGCTACAGGCGTTCCCGAACTCGGTGGACCGGATACTGAAATGACCCCGGTCTGGTGGGATAAGAACTAAGGTCTAAACCGAACGATCAAAAAGGGTTTTTTCAATAAAGATTCCATCCTGAACCTTCAGGATGGAATCTTTCGTTTTAAACAATCATTGTTTATGCATTTCCTCTCCCCCCGCATTTGTAAGCAACTG
>PLXD01000056.1 GCA_003151295.1 Chitinophagaceae bacterium
TATTACAGTGAAGAAGAACTGTTGACCACCGTGACGATGATCAACAATCTCAGCGAGGAATTAAATGTGATGAGGCCCTCCATGCTGGAAACAGGTCTCGAATCCATCGCCCATAACCTCAACCGTAAGAGAACCGATCTGCAGTTCTTCGAATTCGGCAAGACCTACCATACCACGGGAGTAGGACACTATAGCGAGATCAATCATCTCTGTCTCTATGTCACAGGCCACCGGTCCGGAGATTCCTGGAAGGCGAAAGGGCAGTCTGCCGATTTCTTTTACCTGAAGGGGATCTGCGCACGGTTGCTCGAACTGACCGGCATCGGCCTTCCCTTGACGGAAGCCCCTGAAGGCGCCGGAGCCCAGGAATCTGTGGAAGCCCACTCCAAAGTGGAGTACGGCCTGTCGGCCAGGATCGGGGAGGACACCCTGATGGAAGCCGGGATCGTGCAAGCGGGCCTGCTGAAACGCTTCGATATCCGGCAGCCGGTCCTGTTCGCCCGCCTCAACTGGGACCTGCTGGTGCAGGAGGCCACGAAAAACAAAATAGCATTCCGGGAATTACCCAAACAACTACCCGTCCAGCGTGACCTCGCCATGATCGTCAATAGTTCCCTGCCTTTCGGAGAGGTCGAAAAGACCATCGGACGTTTGAAATTGGATAAATTGCAGGAGATCCGCCTTTTTGATATCTTCCAAAGCGACAAACTGGGCGCCGGCAAGAAATCCCTGGCCGTCAATTTCAGTTTCCTGGATCCGGAGAAGACACTGACTGATAAGGAGATAGACGGGATGGTCCGAAAGATCATGGAAGTCCTCGAGAAGGATCTGAATGTGGAAATAAGGAAGTAACTGGTGAGGAATCTATTAAAAAGAATAAGACACCGGTAAAATATGTCCGACCTGGAATCACAATTAAAACGGGTGAGTGAGAAGCTGCAGCTGATGCTGAAGCAGCGGGAGCTATTGCTTAAAGAGAACGTGAAAATGAAGCAGGAGATAGTAACCTTGCGCAGCGAAAGGCTCAACCATTCGAATAACGTTGAAAAATTACGGCAACAAGTGGAAATATTAAAGATATCCAGGACGGAAATGAGCGAGCAGGAAAAGAAACAGTTTGAAAAAAGGTTGAGTCAATACATCCGGGAGATCGACCGTTGCATCGGCCTGCTGGAGCAGTAAAGGCCGGCCGTTGGCCGGGACCCCGGGACCCCGGGACCCTGTATCCGCCCCGGATTTCGCTCAGATCCTTTTGACCAGACGCATTTTCATTTCATCACTGCCCCTNNGTCATTGAGACCATTCCAGTTGAGGACCCGCTGATCCTTTTCCACTTCCGTCTCCATGGCAATGCAAATAATTCCGGTATCATCTTTTAACACGGCTTTGAGAAGGCATTTCCGGGGGTGGTCAACTTCAAAGGTCAACTGATCAATGAAGACAGAGGACTTGATTTTTAAGAATATCATGGTTTGTTCCAGGTTATTGGGTACGATATAAATACGATCAGAAGCCGAATCGGATTTCAAGCAAACAGTCTCTGAATAGTTTGTGGATAAATATAAAGTAAACATTCGAATTATGCAAGGATTAATCCCAATAAATGTCGTTATAGGTGATCGCACTTATAGGATCAAGATCGAGCCGGCGGATGAAGAGGTCGTCCGGAAGACCTTGAAGACCATCAACGACAAGATCGTGGAGTTTAAGACCCTGTTTGCGGGCCGCGATATGCAGGATTATGTCGCCATGGTGTTACTTTGGTATGCGACCCAGGCTTCCCTTGGGACCAAACCCGGGATCACCAGCGCCGTATCGGAGGCCCTGACCCGCATGGAACAGTTGCTCGACCGCCCCTAAAACCGCTTGTTGCATCCAGCTAAATCCTTATCTTCGCCAACTAACACATTTTCACGCAATCATGAACCTGAATAAGAAATATATGATTGCAAACTTTTTAAAAATAAGATATAATGACTTCCAATATTATACCCATCATAGTCGGCTTTGTCGCCCTCGTCATAGGGATCATTGCGGGTAAATTGATCTTTGCGCGAACCACACAGAAACAGGCCGAAGAAGCACAGCGAGAGGCCCAAAAGATCGTCGCAGACGCTAAAACGACCTCTGAAAACCTGAAAAAGGAGAAATTGCTCGAGGCCAAGGAAAAGTTCGTCCAGTTAAAGGCAGATCATGACCGCGAGGTCCTCGAAAAGAACCGGAAGATCAACGATACGGAAGCCCGTATCAAGCAAAAAGAGCAGGGCATCATTCAGAAGGAGCAGGGGATCAATCAAAAGCTGGAAACCCTGGAGAAACAATCTAAGGACAATGATGTCATTAAGGAGAACCTGAACCGGCAGATAGAAGTGGTCAATCACAAGCGGACCGAACTGGAGAAACACCAGGAAGAGCATATCCGCCGGCTGGAAAAGATCGCCGCCCTGTCCGCGGAAGAAGCCAGGGCCCAACTCATTGAAAGCCTCCGGCAGGAAGCCCAGACCCGTGCGCTTGCCCTGCAGCAGGAGATCATCGACGATGCCCGCCAGAAAGCCAATAAAGAAGCCCGCAAGATCATCATACAAAGCATTCAGCGCACCGCTGCCGAACAGGCGATCGAGAACTCCATCACCGTATTCAACCTGGAAAGCGATGAAATAAAGGGCCAGATCATCGGCCGCGAAGGACGTAATATCCGTGCCATCGAAGCTGCGACCGGCGTAGACCTGATCGTGGACGATACGCCGGAAGCCATCGTGCTTTCCTCCTTCGATCCGCTGAGACGTGAGATCGCCCGCCTCTCTTTACAGAGGCTGGTTGCCGACGGACGCATCCATCCCGCCCGCATCGAGGAGGTGGTGGAAAAGACCCGCAAACAGATCGAAGAGCAGATCATGGAGATCGGGGAGCGCACGGTGATCGAGCTGGGTATCCATGGGCTGCATAAGGAGCTGGTACGCATAGTAGGCAAGATGCGTTTCCGCTCTTCCTACGGCCAGAACCTGCTCATGCACAGCCGGGAAGTGGCCAATCTTTGCGGTATCATGGCCGCCGAGCTCGGCATGAATCCCAAACTGGCTAAAAGGGCCGGGCTTCTCCACGATATCGGTAAAGTGCCCGATGAAGAGACCGAGCTCAGCCATGCCCTGCTGGGAATGAAGCTTGCTGAAAAGTACGGAGAAAATCCCGCCGTGGTNNGATCATTCAGGCCTGTGACGCCATCAGCGGCGCCCGCCCTGGCGCCCGCAGGGAGATTATGCAACAATACCTGCAGCGCATCAAGGACCTCGAAAACCTGGCCCTCGCCTATCCGGGTGTAGAAAAAGCCTATGCCATCCAGGCCGGCCGTGAACTCCGGGTGATCGTAGAAGCCGATAAGGTGACCGATATGGACAGTGATAAGCTCAGTTTCGAGATCGCACAAAAGATACAGACCGAAATGACCTATCCCGGCCAGATCAAAGTCACCGTTATCCGCGAAAAAAGAGCGGTAAACGTG
>PLXD01000482.1 GCA_003151295.1 Chitinophagaceae bacterium
CCTGGCAACGCGAACCATCAAGGAGGATCTGACCCATCTTACGATCATACGCATCGGAACAGCCGGCTCTCTGCAGGCTTCGATACCGGTCGACAGCTTTGTAGCTTCTACGCATGGACTGGGGATCGACAACCTGCTGAACTTCTACCGGCACGAGGGGAATGAAGAGGACAACCAGCTATTACATTCATTTATCACGCAGACACAAATACACAACCGCTTTTCCAATCCTTATATAAGCAGTGCCAGCGCCTCCCTGATCCGCCATTTTGTGGAAGGTTACCACCAGGGTATCACGGTCACCTGCCCCGGCTTTTACGGCCCCCAGGGCAGGATCCTGCGATTGGGGCTGAGCCACCCCGACCTGGTAGGCAGGCTGACGGATTTTAGTTTCGGCCAGCACCGGATCGCCAATTTCGAGATGGAGACCGCAGGCATCTACGGATTGGGAAAGCTGCTCGGGCACCACTGCCTGAGCCTGAGCGCCATCGTGGCCAACCGGGTAAAAAAGGAGTTCTCCAGGGACGGCAACGCGGCTATAGAGAACCTGATCCTCAAAACCTTAGATATAGTTTCCGGTTTATAGCCCATAGCTGCGGAATTGTAGTTAATTTTGCGATATTTTACTGGAAATCATGAGCATGCACTTTTATAAATACCAGGGAACGGGAAACGATTTCATTATTCTTGACAATCGCAACTGGAGCTATACCACCTTATCTACCGAACGCATTAAGGCGCTCTGCGACAGGCGTTTCGGCATCGGGGCAGACGGCCTCATGCTGTTGAATACCAGGACAGGATTCGATTTCGAAATGAAATATTACAATGCAGATGGACGTGAAAGCAGCATGTGCGGCAACGGCGGCCGCTGCCTGGTGAAATTCGCCTATGACCTGGGTATGCATAAAAGTACCTATCGTTTCAGCGCCATTGACGGGGTCCATGAAGCCGAGATCCAGGATGATGGCATCGTGAACCTGAAAATGCAGGATGTAACCGAGGTCAAAGAATATCACGGGGATTATATCCTGAATACAGGTTCCCCGCACTACGTAAAGATCGTGAGCGATGTAATGGATATCGATGTCTTCCAAAAGGGGATGGATATCCGTTACAGCGCAGATTTTTCCATGGAAGGGATCAATGTCAATTTCGTAGAGCAGAAGAAGCCCGATGAGATCATCGTGCGTACCTATGAACGGGGCGTGGAGGATGAAACCCTGTCCTGCGGGACAGGCGTCACGGCCGCGGCCCTGGTCTGCTTTCATAATGAAATGGGATATAATGANNGTCGTCAGATATGACCGGACCGGAGAAGACTGTTTTCAGAATATCTGGCTCTGCGGACCTGCCATGAAAGTTTTCGAAGGAGACCTGGAATCTTAAACCCATTTATTTTATGTTTAACATCAGGGTCTACGGCATTTTATTAGCAGAGAACAGGCAGGTATTGGTCAGCGATGAATTCATCCGGGGTAACTATTACACCAAATTTCCGGGCGGCGGCCTGGAGTTTGGAGAAGGCACGAGGGATTGTCTGAAACGGGAGTTCAAAGAAGAAATGGACCTGGAAGTAAAGNNCCAGATGTCCGCCTTCAATCCCGAACACCAGATCGTCTCCATCTATTATTTCGTCGAAGCGCTCGAGCCTATTAAGGCCCCCTTACGCGATAAACCCTTTGATTTTGACGAGCGGGAATTGAACCTATATAAGAAGACAGGGGAAACGGAGACCTTCCGTTTTATCGACCGGGCCCTCTTCTCCGAAGAAAGCGTCACCTTACCCATCGATAAAGTAGTGGCGGCCATTTTGAGAAAATCCCATTTATAAATATCCTGTCGATAATATGCCGTCGATATCCGTTATTTATTAAGCACGATCCCAGGCGCGGAAAGGGCCATAATGCGGACACTGATCATACATGCCTGAATTTCAGCTTTTCCACCATCTTATCGTCGAGGCTGTCTGCGGAAACCCCGAACCCATTGACCAATACTCCTTTTTGTCCATGACGGGATTCGATCGCAAAGACCACCGATTCGTCGGCGGGATCGCTGTTGCCTTCAAAACGGTAGACTTCCGTGATCTCGAATTCATCAGGCTTCAGGGATAAGGGTGTCTTCGTGCACTTTATTTGATCGTTGTCAAGGTTGAAATCGATGATATACCCTCTTTGTTTGAGCCCGTTGACTGCTTCGCTCAATGTATCGTAGCTGAACATATAAATATAAGTTTCCTGCAATTTACGAAATTGCATCCACAGGTTCGGCTTCCTGCTGGATCGAAATTACCGGCGCTTAATGGATCAACTGGTGGGTCTGTTTGATCACCCCCATGACGAAAGTGCTCTGCATATGCCCGATATTCTCCAGTTGCCCAAGATTGTTCACATGGAAGTCATAATAGGCGTCCATATTCTCCGTCACGACCTTAAGCATAAAGTCAAATTCTCCGGAAATATTATAACACTCGATGACTTCGGGCAATTCATTGATCGTACGGATAAATTTTGTCCCCGACTTTTTATTATGCTCTTTCAATGACACNNCAGCCCTTTCTTGACCTTGCGGTAATCCACCAAAGTGGCATAACGCAGGATGACCCCGGTGTCTTCCATTCGTTTAATGCGCTCATGGACGGGCGTCGTGCTCAGATGAACGATCCCCGCGATCTCCCGCACGGTCATCTTTGCATTCTCCTGCAAGAGCCGAAGGATGGCCCAATCCTTTTCATCCAGGGATACCGGCGCGTCAGCGTATTTTTCTTTTTCGGGTGCTTTTTCCATGTGTTATTATTCATTTGTTCTAAAAAAAGGTTAAAAAGTCATATTCTGTCCCAAATTTAATAATAATATCTACTATTTTGTTCTCCTTTTCTACCTTTACAGCCCAGGAACCACCGTATTTTTTATTTACATTTTCAGACTTTAAAAATTACAAATTATGTCAACAAAATTGCAGAACATCGATCTGAAGCTCCCGTATAAAGTGAAAGATATGAGCCTGGCCGAATGGGGTCGTAAAGAGATCCGG
>PLXD01000645.1 GCA_003151295.1 Chitinophagaceae bacterium
CTTGGGCAGTCCGCTCATCTTCCGGGACCGGATCCCCAGGTCCGAAGCTTCAATGGCCTTTTGCATGGCGGCGAAATCTGCGCGATTGGCTGGCAAGACCGTATCAGCAATGGGTGTTTCTGTCTCCTGCGCAGTCGCAGGATCGCTGTCAACGGAATAGACCACCCCATAAGACCTTCCCATTAAGAGGCTCAGGTAGTCCGATAGGTTCTTCACATTGCTTTTTGCCTCGGTAAGGCTGCTTTCTACCGTGGTGACCTGTACTTTTGCATTCAATGCATCGGGCTTGCGCAACAATCCCTGTTCGACCCGGTCATTGGTATAGCGATACAGATCATTGGCTGTTTCCAATGCATTCTCCCATACTGTCACGGATTCGTAAGCCAGTTGTAATTGCATATAAGCCTTATGCACTTCGAACTCCAGGCGATCCTTCGTGCGAAGGCTCTTGAATCGATAGGATTCCACCTGTCTCGATGCCCCTTTGCGCAAATAATACTGATCCATATTCACCAGCGGTTGCTGCACGTCCAGTCTCGTCATAAAATCGGCCGTTCCGCCGGGATGGTTCAGCAAATCCGGGTTGAAATCTGCCTGCGTGATGGACTGTTGTTGCAATTTGTAACCAAATGCATTGAGTGGGTTATTGGTGGTTGCCGCTGTATAGGAGAGCCCCGCCTGCGGAAGAAATACGGCTTCCGTTTCCTTGTAACGAGCCGCTGCGATCTCTTCATCGAGGGTGGCTAACTGCAACTCCTTATTATTGGCCAGGGCTGCGGTAACGGCCTCATCTGCCGTCAGTCTTTTCGTCGTATCCTGTGAAGATGCCCGGGCAAAAACCAGAAATAGTAGGAGTAGCTGCCATCCCGTACTCATTATTGCTATCCATGCTTTTTGGATCATGTGATAAATTTTATGTAAAGCCATATATCAACATTGTTTTATCGGCACTCATGGTTTATGGATTCATTTTCCCGGACCCCTTTTTGTGCCGGGAAGGTATGGAGCAGCCATTCGACCCGCAACAACCTATATTGGCCAGGCCCATGAATAGAAGGAAAACGCCGGCCACGCCTAGTATTGATTCCTTTGTCACAATGCCCTGCCAAAGAGCTATTGAGCCCATTACAATGCGTAGTACGCGCATCATATTCCAACCATATAATATCGTTTTCATAGAAATATTTTTACACGCTATTTTTATTTATTGAATCTTCTTTTCCAGATTATCCCAGGAGCCACCATTATATACTTCCAAACCCACCGAGGCAATCAATGTCTTGGCCATTCCACTCCTGGCGCCGCTCCTGCAGCAAGTAATGACTGGCCTGTTCTTCTTCTGCAGGTCGGGTATCTTTGTTTTCAACAGGTCTAAAGGGATATTAACAGAACCTTTGATATGACCTGTCCTATATTCTTCCGGACTCCGGACATCGAGAATGATCGCTCCACGCTCGTATATACCTTTGAGATCTACCTGGTTTCCAAATAAGTTCTTGAAGAAGTTTGACATGCTGAATGATTTTATTAATAGTAATAGATGTGGGTTTGGGTCTACAATAAAGTGGTGGGGCTCACATAATCCGTTATTGGAAACAGGTCGCATGCTTTGACTGCCTTAAACCCTCCCTTGACATTAATAAGATTATCATATCCTCTGGCTTTTAATATGGAAATAAAGATGGTAGACCGGTAGCCTCCCGCGCAATGCACATAACAGTCTTTATCCCTGTCTATCCCGGGCATTTTATCGTTTATATAATCCAAAGGAGTGTTCATGGCATCCATGATATGTTCGCTCAGGTATTCGCTGTTCTTGCGGACATCCAAAATAGTGACGACGCCCTTTTTACATGCTGCCGCCAGGTCCGTAGCTGAAATGGAGGTAATGGAATCCGTTTCCTTTCCTGCATTCTTCCAGGCAGCAAAACCACCGGCCAGGTACCCGATTGAATGGTCCAGCCCTACACGGGCCAGCCGGGTGATCACTTCTTCCTCGCGACCCGGATCCGATACGATCAGGATGTTTTGCCGGATATCCGGGATCAGGGTGCCTGCCCATGGCGCGAAGTTCCCGTCTATGCCTATATTGATCGAGTTAGGAATAAACCCCGCGGCAAAGGTATCCGGGTCCCGGGTATCCAGAATGAGGGCGCCTGTGTCATTCGCGGCCATTTCGAAAGCTTGGGGAGATAATGCCTGTTCCCCTCTTTTGATCACCTGGTCAATGTTCTCGTATCCCATTTTATTAAGCATGACATTCAGCGGAAAATAGGCTGGCGGCGGAGTAAGACCTTCCGTGATTTCTTTTACGAACTCCTCCCTCGTCATTCCCGGACGCAAAGCATAGTTGGTCGCTTTCTGATGCCCCAGTGTATCCGTAGTCTCCTTACTCATGTTCTTACCGCATGCACTCCCTGCGCCATGGGCCGGATAGAGTATTACCTCGTCCGGGAGGGGAATTATCTTATTGGTGAGAGAATCGTAAAGCAAAGAGGCCAATTGCTCTTTCGTCATTCCCGCTGCTTTCTGAGCGAGGTCCGGCCTGCCGGCATCTCCGATGAACAAGGTGTCCCCGCTGAATAAGGCCCTGGCTTCTCCTGCCTCATCCTCCACTAAGTAGCAGGTACTTTCCAACGTATGGCCGGGCGTATGCAATACTTTTATCGTGATACCGCCGAGCTTTAATTCCTCGCCATCTGTTGCAATATGCGCCGCGAATGCAGGATTGGCTTGCGGACCGTATATGATCGTCGCACCGGTATTTCGGGAGAGATCGAGGTGCCCGGACACGAAATCGGCATGAAAANNCAGCACATATTTGATATGGGCATTGTCCTTTGCTGCTTTTTGAATATACGGCTCCACTTCCCGCAACGGATCCACAATGGCCGCTTCACCATTGCTTTCGATATAGTAGGCGCCCTGTGCCAGGCAGCCGGTATAAATTTGCTCTATTTTCATATTCCACATTTTTAGCTTTACAACAGACCAAAATTAGCGACCAGTCAGTTGGCCGGGCGTGACTAAAATCACGCGAAATAAAATATTGTCTCCGACCATCAGGCAAAGAGAACTTCTTTAACAAGTATATAGACAGCCATTACCAGCACGAACCATCCAAACCCCTTTTTTAATTTTTCCCCGGTTATCTTTCTGCCGAGAACTCCGCCCACGAAGATGCCGGATATAGCCAAGAAGGTAATCTTGATAAGCAATCCCCAATCAATGTTGTAATGCCCAAGGTCTCCGGTAAAGCCGATCAACGAATTCAACGCAATAATGAGAAGGGAGGTGCCGATAGCCTCTTTCATCGGTAATTTAACAAACAAAACGAGCGATGGTATCAGCAAAAACCCGCCACCTGCACCCAACAGGCCGGTAACCAGGCCGATAGCTACCCCATTCAAAAACAGGCCGGGCAAAGAGATCCTGCTTTCGGGAATCGTATCCGTTTTGTCCAGTATATCCGTTTTGTCTTTTGCCTTGTTCGTTATCATGGAAATAGAGGCAGCAAGCATAAGGGTCGCGAACAAAACCATTATCAGCAAAGACTCTGTAATGGCAAATTCCTTTATATGCGCAATTTTCTCCGGGATTAAGGGTATTATAAACTTCCTGGTGAGAAAGACTGTTACAATCGATGACATTCCGAATAAAAGGGCTGTCTTTATGCTGACTAATCGTTTTCTATAATTGATCCATGCACCCACAAGGCTGGATGAGCCCACTACAAACAGGGAATAAGAAGTAGCCAGCGCCGGGGCAACCTTAAAAAGGTAGACCAGGACCGGTACAGTAAGAATGGATCCACCCCCGCCAATAAGTCCTAGCGATAGCCCTATCAGGGCCGAAGCAATATATCCGGCTATTTCCATTTTGGTATTTTTCGCAAAGGTTAAAAAGGGGACGGTGTAAAACCGTGATAATTGTCACCATGCCAAACCTATTTTTTAAAGTCATTCATTTGTTAGGTGCACTTATTACATTTGTCCCTGAATATTCTTATTATTATGATAGAAGAAGAAAAAATAAAGACTTTATTCCCTTCCTTTGAACCGGAATTGGTGCTCAGCATGAGCGAAAAAGCCGATATCCGGGAATTCAGAGAAGGGCAGCTGCTTATGAAGACCGGCCAAAACATAAGGTCTACAATGCTCATTATAAATGGCTTAGTTAAAATATTCCGGGAAGACGCGGAGGGAAATGAATTTTTCATGTATTATTTGCAACCCGGCCAGGCCTGCGCATTATCCATGATTTGCGCCACCAGGCAGGAGACCAGCCAAATCATGGCCCGGGCGGTTACTGATACGGCAACCATTGCCATCCCGCTTGAGTATATGGACAAATGGATGACCCAATACAAGAGCTGGTATCATTTCGTTCTCGAATCTTATCGCTCCCGTTTTGAAGAACTGTTGACGACCGTCGATCATATCGCATTCAGAAATATGGATGAGCGACTGGTATTCTACCTGAAGAAGCAAAAAGAAACCCTGAAAACCGATCGCCTTTATATTTCCAATACTGAAATTGCGTCTGATCTGAATTCATCCCGGGAAGTGATCTCGCGGCTGATGAAAAAACTGGCGGACAGGAAGCTTATTCGCCTGGACCGTAATTATGTCCATATCCTTAACCTGGATTTGTAGTCCGGCAACTGGAAAGAACCCAATCTTTATCATGTCCCACCGTGACTTATGTCACGGGAAAATGCAACAGAAATATTCATCTTTGGAATAGCTCAAAGATGAAATAAGATGGATACTGCTTTCAATTCTGTAAAATCGGGGATTTTGTCTCAGCCGCAAATAAAAATCTTACACATCAATTAATAACCATTTAAATAATATAAGATTATGAAAAAGAATATGGGTTCCGCGGACAGGACAATCAGGTTTTTAATCGCAGCATTGATTGTCGTATTATTTTTTACCCATGTGATCAGCGGAACGGTCGGCTTCGTTCTGTTAATCCTGGCAGGTGTATTCGTACTGACCAGTATCCTCACCTGGTGCCCTATATATACCATACTGGGCATCAATAGCTGTGGGATGAAAAAGGGTTAAAATTATTCGTAGCTTGAAATATGTTTTAAAATACGAATCGCTTTCTCCAAAAAATATGCCCCCCGTGATCTCTTATTTTGATTTTATAGGGCAATATCATCTGCTGACAATAATAAAGAGGCATCATCTTCCGGTAATAAAGAGGCCGAACCGAATGACCGGCGTTGCTGGATCCATCCATACACCAACGGCACGATCAATAAAGAGGCAAACGTAGATGCCGCAAGGCCGCCGATCACCGCCCTTCCCAGGGGGGCTGATTGATCACCCGCCTCCCCAAGACCGCTGGCCATGGGGATCATACCCACGATCATCGCGATGCTGGTCATC
>PLXD01000377.1 GCA_003151295.1 Chitinophagaceae bacterium
TCAGGGTGCTATACTCTCCTGGGGTGAAATCCAGTCTACCTTGCTTGTTCATGATCAGCGTTCCGATACCATCCAGGTAGAAGGGTTTGCCAATATTGAGCAATTGGGTTCCGGTTGTAAGGTAGAAATCCAGATCGGCAGACGCCAAAGGCTTCATTTTTCCCGTATGGACCTTGATGAAGTCAATCAATTCATCATCTGCATTATGTATGGAGGAATTAATAAAGCTGATACCGGTAGCAATCGAGTGGAGATCCTTATCGGAACCGTCCGGGATCACCACGGATGGATCCAGCGTGAAACTGCCGATTCCCTGTAAATTAAGTTTCTTGTTTTGATATAAGAACTGGGACAATAGTAGAGGTAGCCTCAAGGGAAATCGATTTTGACACAAGTTAGGGATAAATAACTTCAGGGCAAAATACCGGGTATGCTACCTTTACAGCACAAATATTGGCCATGCTTACCCCTCAGGAGAAGGATTATATAAGATATTGGGAAGAAAATCGCGACAAGCAAAAGAAAGTATCCCGGCAATTCCTGGTGGGCATTCCAATCGGGCTTTTGTTCGTCATTCCCATTGTGGTCAATTTCGTATCGGGTTGGTATAAAAGGGCGACCATGGAAGCCAATACCTCCGATTTCAGCCCCGGGGTCCTTCTGGTCGCTTTATTGCTGATCGTGAGTTTTACGGCCATTTTTTCAAAAAAACATCAATGGGATCTCCGCGAACAGCGTTACCTGGAATTGCTGGCCAAAAACCCGGAAGAGGTATCGGAAAAGCGACCCGAAGAGGAATCGGAAGAGAAGCAACAAAAAGAATCGCAAAAGCAGCCTCAAAAGGAAGATCAAAAGGAGCCGGAAAAGCCAGGCGAAATAAAAATGTAGAAAATATTTATTTTCTTGCAGCAATTCTTGTTAAGACGTTGTCTTATATCCAAGACGCTTTGTTCACGCAGAAATTACATTCCGAATTTAGCAAATTAACGATTTAACGGCGCCTGCGACCGAAGAGCAGGCAAAAACTATTCCTGATTCAACGGACATCTGCATTGGCTGATAAAAGCTCAATACTGATACAAGCTAAATAATATTGACGAAGCTACAGGGCAGTGGTAATCCCTGGCAATTCCATTCTGATTTTTGATACTAAGCTGCTTGATGTGCAGTAACCATGAACTACCTGCTAGGGGCCCTGGATTTCTCCGGGGCCTTTTTGTTTTAAAGTTTAATTAATTTACATATTTTACTTAAAACCAACTACTTGCCACACGAAGCTATTTCTGTATTCGATATGTTTAAAATAGGGGTGGGTCCTTCCAGCTCGCATACCCTGGGCCCCTGGCGGGCAGCCCAACGCTTCACCGCCTCCCTGGAAAAAAAGCACGGTCTCTCCCGGCTCCTTTCTGTCAAAGTCCTCCTCTATGGTTCGCTGGCCAAGACAGGTAAAGGCCACGGCACCGACATCGCCATCCAACTGGGGCTGGCTGGGGAAGATCCAGTCACCTTCGAAATTGGCCGGATCGACTCTTACGTGCAGGAAATCCGGGCACATAAAAAGCTTACCATCAAAAAACAAAAAGAAATTGACTTCGACCCATCCACCGATATCGTCTTCCTGTATTCCGAAACACTGCCATACCACCCCAACGCCATGACCTTCCTGGCCACTTTCCGGGGCAGTCGGCGAGGCGAACAAGACGACTATAGCCAGCAAGGCGGCCAAGGTAAACAAGGGCAACTGGCCGAAACATGGTATTCCATTGGCGGGGGATTCGTCAAAAAAGAAGGAGAGGAGTCCGCCGGAGGCTCGGCCGTCCAATTGCCTTTTCCAATCGATACGAATGCCGACCTTCTTCATTGGTGCCGCAAGACCGGCATGAGCATCAGCGAAGTGGTCATGGAAAACGAAGGCGCCTGGCGCCCGGAAAAAGAAACGCGCGATGGAGTATTGAATATATGGAGGGTCATGCAGGAATGTATCTACCGGGGGTGCCACTCGGAAGGGATCCTCCCGGGCGGCCTGTACGTCAAAAGAAGAGCGGCAGCACTGAATAAGAAATTGATAGGTAACCGGACCTATGACGACTTTGATACCTGGGTGGCGGCCATCCGCGCTGGCGGCCATGATTTTAAATATATCCTGGATTGGGTAAGCTGCTTTGCCCTGGCCGTCAACGAAGAGAATGCTTCTTTTGGCAGGGTAGTTACCGCCCCCACCAATGGAGCGGCCGGCGTCATACCGGCTGTTCTGCAATACTATTCGATATTCTGCGACGGCCTTCGTGAAGACAAGATCCTGCAATTCATACTGACCGCTTCCGAAATAGGCAGCATTTTCAAGAAAGGCGCCACTATTTCCGCTGCAATGGGAGGCTGCCAGGCCGAGATCGGCGTATCTTCCGCTATGGCCGCCGCCGCTCTGACGGAATGTGTGGGAGGTTCCCAACGCCAAGCCATGATGGCGGCAGAGATCGCCATGGAACATCACCTGGGACTTACCTGCGATCCCATCGGCGGATTGGTCCAGATACCCTGCATCGAAAGGAACACCATGGGCGCCATTAAAGCGATTACCGCCTCACAACTGGCCCTTCAGAGCACACCCGATTTTGCCAAGGTATCGCTGGATGCTGTCGTCAGCACCATGTGGAATACAGCCCGGGACATGAACAGCAAATACAAGGAGACCTCCGATGGCGGACTCGCAGTGCAGATACCCCTGGGCCTTAGTGAGTGCTAGTATAGCGACTATTTAGTTTTGCAAGATGGTTGTTATGGTAAGATAGGATTGGCAGTCTCACCGGTTTCCCGGTATTTAACCGGATTCCTGGTATTTTATCGAAAGATTTTTTTAAGTGTTCTCTTGCCATTCGTTTCCCGATAAT
>PLXD01000145.1 GCA_003151295.1 Chitinophagaceae bacterium
GTCATAGGTGAGCCCCAGGCTAAAGTCCCCATAGTCCAGCCCGATATAGGGTATGACCGCATCTGTAACATTATTGAAACGCAACCAGGCGCCGGCATAGAAGTTCGTAGGATTATTTTCATCCTCGGGATTGACATTCACGGCCCAGGCTCCTCCGAGCACGATGTCGTTGGCACCTGCCTGCGTACTGTATAGTGCGCTGAAATAGAGGGTGCTGATGGAATTGCTGATTGGGAAATAGCCCCCCCCGTGTACGGTGATCCGGGTGGGAACATTGATGGTGTCCACGCCCAGGAAAGATTCTTTCGGGTGATTGATATGATAGAAGGAGGTTCCGAAATAAATATTGTTACTGCCATTCAGGGAGGCATTATATAACAGACCGGCGTTCATATCGAAATAGTGGACATTGACCGTTTCGTAGTTGATCGCCTCGGTAGGGGATTGCAGCCAGGTGCCGTCGAGTTGCAGACCATCCTCGAAATGCAGGCGGGTGCCATCCAGCATTTTATTGACATAAGCGCCCTGGAAGCCGATCCCGATCTGGTGGAGACCATCCTCGTCCAGGCTTTTATGGTACGCAGTGGAAAGGGCCAGATAGTTGTTGGTAAGGATCCCGCTGGCAGTTTTATCCGTCATGGCCATGAGGCCGACTCCCCAGGTATCGGTTTCGGGCAGGTGGCTCTTAAAGATAGGCGCATCTACGGAAATGGTGGATGTAATAAAGGCGTTGTTGATGGAAGGCCATTGATTCCTGTAGTTGCCGGCTACACGGACTACGCCGTTGAATTTGCCTGTCAGGGCAGGGTTGAGGGTGAGCGGCGAGGCAAAAAACTGGGAAAATTGCGGATCCTGGGCGTGAATCCGGGCGCTGACCAGGAAAATCAGGCAGAACAGGGTGACGGGTAGGGGCCCTTTCAGTTTCCTACAGGTGGTTGCGCAGTTTGTTAACGGTAGCTTCATAAACAGTTATAATAACAATTATCCTCTAAAGAAACGAGCAAAGCAACAGGGTGGTTGTTTGAAAGGATAGATTGTTTTCAACCGTTCCGTATTTGGTCAGTACCAGGACAGGGCAATTACGGGACCGGGCTTAAAAATAATAAAAAAAAATCGAATTCCTGGTTCTACATCTGTACTTTGGTGCCGAAGGCCAGATCCCCCGCATCCCCCAGGCCAGGCACAATATAGCCTTTGGCAGTGAGTTCGTCGTCAATGGCTCCGCACCAGATCTTGCTATGCGGCTCGCTACGGATCACATATTCGATCCCTACCGTGCAGGCGATGGCCACTACGATGTGTATCTCGCTGGGATGACCTTCTTCCCGGAGGAATTGTATCGTTTTGACCAGGGAGGCGCCGGTTGCCAGCATGGAATCGGAAATAATCACCACCCGGTTCTCCAGTTCGGGGCAGGATACATAATCCAGGCTGATCTCGAAACTGCCATCGCGTTGGTGTTTGCGGTAGGCGGATATAAAGGCATTATCGGCCTTGTCGAAATAGTTCAACAGTCCCTGGTGCAGGGGAAGACCCGCGCGCAGGATGGTAGCCAGTACAGGCTGTTCTTTTAACGTCTTGCAGGAGACGATTCCCAGGGGTGTCTGGATCTCTCTTTCTTCATACGCCAGTTGCCTGCTGATCTCAAAAGCTGCCACCTCGCCAACCCTTTCCATGTTACGGCGAAAGCGCATCCTGTTTTTCTGCACTTCCTCATCCCTTAGTTCTCCTATCCAATCGGATAATAAGGAATACTGTTCGCTTAGATTGACGACCATGGATAAAAATTAAGAATAGGAATTCAATGGATCTACCCGGAACGAGGGTTCAAATCTGTATTTTTGATAAGACAAATCTAAATGCTTTCCAACGCAATTCCTATGAGAAGACCACGCATTTATGGAAAAAGATGCATTATAAAAATTTTTCATAGCAAATAAAATAAACGGATGGTATATAAAGTCATCGGATTAATGAGCGGCAGTTCGCTGGACGGGCTGGACATCGCTTATATCCACCTGCAGGAGAACGCCGGGAAATGGAGTTTTGAGTTTGTACGAACGGCGTGTCACAATTACCCGGATGCCTGGAGGCAGAAGCTGGCGACAGCGGTCTCCTTGTCTGCCCTCGATTACCAGTTACTGCATGTGGAATACGGGCATTATCTCGGATCGCTGGTGAACGGATTTATTGAGGAGAACGGCCTTCACTACCAGGTGCAGCTGATCGCTTCTCATGGGCATACCACGTTTCACCGGCCCGCTGCCGGAATGACGGCGCAATTGGGTGATGGGGCTGCCCTGGCTGCGGTCACAAGTATCAATGTGGTCAGCGATCTGCGGGCCATGGACCTGGCCCTGGGAGGTCAGGGAGCGCCCATCGTTCCGATCGGGGAAAAATTGCTGTTGAAACAGTATGATTGGTTCCTCAACCTGGGCGGCATCGCGAATCTTTCGAGTCACAGGGACCCGGGTGATTTTATTGCGTTTGATGTATGCCCCGCATGCGGGGTCCTGGACCGGCTGGCTTCAAGGGAGGGGATGCGTTATGACGGGGGAGGGGCGCTTGCCGCCCGCGGCCAGGTGGAACAGACATTACTGGCGCGTCTCAATGAATTGCCCTACTATGGCTATCCCTATCCCAAATCGCTTGCGAATGAATTCGGTACAGAGACGATCGGGGAATTGATAGCGGGTTTCCGGATCCCTGCGGCCGATGCGCTGAGAACTTATACGGAGCATATCGTCTTCCAGGTGAAAAACGCGATCCTGTTGACGGAGAAGGGTTCCTCGGATCCGGGCAGTGCGGGAAGCCCATCTCCCGCCGTTACTCGCCGGATGCTCGTTACGGGTGGGGGCGCGCACAATACTTTCCTGGCCGGACGTCTGCAGGAAGTGCTGGCACCTTTGCATATAGAACCGATCATACCAGATGCGGAACTGGTCGATTATAAGGAAGCGCTGGTGATGGCCCTGATCGGGTTATTGCGTCTGCGGGAAGAGAATAATGTATTGGCTTCCGTTTCTGGGGACCGCCGCAACAGCATCGGCGGCGCGCTATGGATGGGGCAGGAGGGGTGAAGCCCACACCCCTTAAATCCCCAGCACC
>PLXD01000087.1 GCA_003151295.1 Chitinophagaceae bacterium
TTCATTTTCTGCAGGATCATTGCCGAGATCTCCTGCGGGGTGTACAAACGGCCGTCTATGTCAATACGTACGGTATTATTGTCACCTTTTACGACTTTGTAGCTCCAATGACTGATCTCATTGGTCACTTCGTCGAAGCGGCGACCCATAAAACGCTTGACTGACATGATGGTATTTATCGGGTTGGTAATGGCCTGACGTTTCGCAGGATCCCCCACTTTTCGCTCGCCATTCTTCAGGAAAGCCACGACTGACGGGGTCGTACGACGACCTTCGTCATTTGCTATCACTACCGGTTCGTTCCCTTCCATGACGGATACACAACTATTCGTTGTACCCAGATCTATTCCTATAATTTTTCCCATGATTCTAATGAATTTAATGTTCCCTTATGGTTCTCAATCATTATGCCATCGAGGAAAAGGTGAAAAAATGGCAGTTATTCGGCCAGTGGCCGAATGGCCGAAGGCCAATCATGAGAGCGCCGCAGGGGCTATATTTATATAGCCCCGTTGAAAAACAGGGAGACTTTGACCCGCCCGGGGCCAATCCTGCCCCACCCCAGCGGGCAACCTCCAATACCTGTCCCCCGCCCTAGCGAGCAACCTCCAACATGGGTTTCAGGGACCGTTCCCGGAAAACATAATCCGCCACCTGTTCCACCCATTGGCTGGTGGAATTAAAGGAGATTCCCGTCTCGGCCATTTTGAGCATGCAGACGTCATTTTCGCCATCCCCCACCACTACGGAGTCCGCCGTCTGAATGCCGAACCGGTTCAATATATAGCTTAACATATTCGATTTGCAATGTTCGTGCTCGCATTGGCTGAACTTGTCCTTAAGCAATTGGGAGGGGGTCCTGACCTCCCCGGTGGCATGATCATGCCGCTTAATGGCTGCTTAAATTCCAATAAATGCGGGAAAAAGAATCGCCTTTACCCAGGTTGGTGCTGGTGATGATCCTTACTTCTTCCTTTCGTGCTTCCGGGATCGTGTCATCCATGGACTGGTCGTCCACTACTANNTGTGCCGAAAGAAGGGTAGCTATTCAAATTAGTTTAGGCGTCCTCATTTATCCCAGCTGCCTGCGGATCCTGCTGTTCCGCCTTGAAAGTAAAATGTTTTTGAGTCACGTAGCTGAAAGAGACCACGATGACGGTGGTCAGCATTTTGGCGACGGTGGGATAGATATGAAATTGCTCTACGAAGAGCTTGATAAATATGTAGTTCAACAGGAGGCAGATCAGCACCAGGACGAAATAACGGAATAATTGCACCCTTCCATGGAGGGTGGATTCCGTAAATACCACGTTCCGCATAAGGAAAAAACCAGTCGGAAAGCTTACACAGAAAGAGATGATAAAAGCAGCGATATGAGGTTTGAAAACGAAAAAGCCCAGGTCCAGGTCCTGTTTGTGCAGAATGAAGTTGTAGCTTATGAAAAAAACGAAAATATCGAGAAAAGTATTGGCGCCGCCGCATGACGCGTATCGAAAAGTCTGAATAGGCATTAGTTTGCTAAAAGGAGGATAGAAAAAATCAATAAATGATACGATCCATTTTTTCGCCATCGGTTCTTTAACGTTGATGCCACAAAGGTAGTACAAATAAGGCTCTTTTTTGGTTGTTAATCCCGAATTAACGAATACTGCACTACTTTTGCAGCCAATAAAACGAAAAATGGACATTATCAGCCAAATAAGAATCGTTACCCTGCAGGCATTATCGGAACTCTATCCATCCGGCCGGGATATTCAAGACCTCCAGGTCAATGAGACCAAGCCCGAATTCGAGGGAGATTATACGATCGTCCTGTTCTCCTTTGTAAAATCCCTGAAAAAATCGCCGGAGCTCCTGGGAAATGAATTGGGACAGGCTTTGGTGAGCCGTCACCCCACCCTGTTTACCAGTTTTAACGTGATCAAGGGCTTTCTCAACCTGGTGGTAAGCGATGCCTGGTGGACCCGGTTCCTTCAGGAGCAATATGCCAATACAGCGTTTGGCCGGAAAGGCAATAATGGACAAAGGGTCATGGTGGAATATTCTTCTCCCAATACCAATAAGCCCCTTCATATGGGACATCTCCGCAATAATTTCCTGGGGTGGAGCGTAGCGGAGATCTATAAGGCAAACGGCTATAAAACCGTGAAGACCTGCATTGCCAATGACCGCGGCATCCATATCTGCAAAAGCATGATCGCCTGGCAACTGTTTGCGGGGGGCGCCACCCCGGCCAGTACCGGCGTGAAAGGCGATCATTTTGTCGGGGACTACTATGTCTTATTCGGCAATGAATATAAGAAACAGGTTGCAGCCCTGTTGGCAGAAGGCATGAGCAAGGAGGTTGCAGAAAAAGAAGCGCCTATCATGAAAGCTGCGCAGCAGATGCTGGTCGACTGGGAAGCCGGCAAGCCCGCTGTCATAGCGCTTTGGAGAGAAATGAATAGTTGGGTCTATGCCGGTTTTGCCGAGACGTACAAGCGGATCGGAAGCGATTTCGATAAGGTTTATTACGAGAGCGATACCTACCTGCTGGGCAAGGACCTCGTTGAGGACGGGCTTAAAAAAGGGGTATTCTTCAAAAAGGAGGACGGAAGCGTATGGATCGATCTTACCCCAGACGGACTGGATGAGAAAATCGTACAGAGAAAGGATGGAACGGCCGTCTACATGACACAGGATATCGGCCTGGCCGTCAACAAATACAAAGAATTTAAGCCTGACACGAGCATTTATGTGGTGGGCGATGAGCAGAATTATCATTTCAAGGTATTAAAGCTGATCTGCCAGAAACTCGGCCTGCCCTCGGCGGATGGCATCTACCATTTAAGCTATGGGATGGTGGAGCTGCCTACCGGTAGAATGAAGACGAGGGAAGGAACCGTCGTCGATGCGGACGATATGCTGGATGAGATGATCAAAGAAGCGGAAAAAAAGACCAGGGAGCAGGGAAAAACAGAGGGATATACCACCGAAGAGCTTACCGATCTCTACGAGATGATCGGCGTGGGCGGCCTTAAATTTTTTCTTCTCCGGGTGGACCCGAAGAAAAGAATGCTCTTCAACCCGGAAGAATCCATCGACCTGCATGGATATACGGCGACTTTTATCCAGTATACGCATGCCCGGATACAGTCGGTGCTGAGGAAGGAGCCCAGTAAAATTGAAGACCCGAATAGCCTGGAAAATCCGGAACAGGACCTATTGCTGCCGCTCGAAAAATCGCTGATCCTCGAACTGGAGAAATACCCTGTGACCCTGGAACAGGCGGGTTCGGAAATGAATCCTTCGGTGATCGCCGGGTATGCATTCAACCTGGCTAAGAAGTTCAACTCATTTTACTCGGTGCATTCTATTGCTTCGGCAGAAACTCCTGCAAAAAAACAATTGAGGCTAAAATTGGCGCAACTCACGGGTATGGTCATCAGATCGTCCATGGGATTGCTGGGGATCCGGGTGCCGGAAAGAATGTAGCATACAGAGAGACTTCGGGGGTCCTCCTACATATCCATTTTCCGTTCCTGCTGTAGGTTGCTGAGGGAGGGATCCATCTGGATAGCCTCATCACAAAGCTGCTTGCCTTTATCGCCTTCTCCCTTTTTCTGGTAAGCCATGCCGATCATATAAACGGCCTTGGCATTTTCTTTGTCGAATGCCAGGATCTTGTCCCAGAAATCGATCGCGTCCT
>PLXD01000278.1 GCA_003151295.1 Chitinophagaceae bacterium
ACCTGGACGGAGACCGGCGTCTCTGGGCAGGCGGTTTGGGGGGTGTAACGGTTCTCCTGGATGGAGAGAAGCTCAGGACCATTACTCCTGCGGAGGGATGCCCTTCCGTCAACGTAAACTGTGTAAAGCGTTCTCCTGAAGGCGTGATGTGGGTGGGGGATCAGGTCGGCGTGGTAAGGTATTCCCCCGACGGCACCCATTCTCTGCGTTTCAGCCGCCGCTGGCTGCTCGACGACCAGGTGAACGATATTGCTTTCGACGCAGCGGGGGATGCCTGGATCGCCACTGCGGGCGGCGTCAGCGCGATCCGCAGGCGGAAGATGAACCTGTTGGACAAACAGGACTATTTTTACGATGTCCTGATGAAGCGGCATATTCGTCAGCCGTGGATTGCCGGGCAATGCCATCTGAAAGTTCCCGGTGACCTGCGTACTTGGTTTCCGGAAGACGACGACAATGATGGTGAATTCACAGGCAACTACCTCGCCATGGAATCCTTCCGGTATGCAACTACCAAAGACCCCGATGCCCGCGAGAAAGCCGGGAAGGCCTTTGACTTCCTGAAGATGGAGGAGGAGATCACGGGAGGAGACGGTTATTTTGCCCGATCGATCGTGCCCGTCGAATGGGGCGACCGGGTGCATGACGGCAATCGCACCTTTACAGCGCGTGAATTAGCGGAAGAGCTGGTGAAAGAACCCCGGTTCAAACCGGTGGAAACACGTTGGAGGAAATCAAAGGATGGCAAATGGCTCTGGAAAGGAGATGCCAGCAGCGATGAATGGTGCGGGCATATGCTAGGATATTATTTCTACTACGAACTGGTTGCCGATGAGACGGACAAAGCAGCCATCCGAAAACATATTGCAAAGATCGTCGATCATGTGATCGCGCATCATTTCAACATGATGGATGCCGATGGTACTCATACGCGCTGGGGGGTCTGGTCTCCCGCATTGCTCAACAAAGATCCGGAATGGGGACCCGATCGTTGCGAGAACTCCATGGAGATGCTCGCTTTCCTGAAACTGGCATATTATGTGACGGGCGATCAGAAATACCAGGACCAGTATCTCCACCTTATCAGGGAAGAGCATTACCTGGACAATATGGCCGATGTTATCCGGCAAAACCCAGCCTGGTTCATCTATTATGATGTGACCATGCAGGCCTATTTGTACCCTATCTTCCTTCACTGCGAAAAGGATCCGGCCCTATTGGGCTTCTACCGGCAGCACCTCAGCAATTTCATGGATAAGCGGCGGGGCGATAAGAATCCTCTGATCAATTTCCTATACTGTTATGCGACGGGCGAGCGGGTGGAATTATCCTCTTCCCTCGAATTCCTGATCGATACGCCCCTGGACCTGGTCGACTGGCATATCGATCAAACGAAACGGGAGGATGTGAAGCTCGTCCATGAACCTGTATTGAACGAACTGCAGATCGACCAGCTCCCCCCGGCCAGCATACGCGCAGCGGTAAGATGGGACAAGAACCCATGGGGAGCGATCGATGGCGATGCCACGATGGAAAGGGAGCCGGACTTCTGGTTATTGCCTTATTGGATGGGCCGGTATTTGAAAATGATCCAGTAAAGGCTATTTATGATCGCATCCGTAAAGATGGAAAAATTAAGCTATGAATAATTTAAGCGCTTAAAAAGCGGATAAATTTAACTACGGATATATTCTTTTGCTATATTCAGCGGACGAAAAATATAGCGTTTTTTCACATGATGCCCTCCGCTGCGGTGGAAAATATCGCGCAGGGTAGTGATCACTTCCACTATATGCTTTCCCTTATTGATCATCACACATTCTGCCAATGCTGAATAGCTGGCATCGGTGATTTCAGATCTTGTAGCAAGGCCCGATTTATTCAGGGTCTCCAGCACCTGTGTGGCCCAAATCACTGGAACGTGCGCCGCCTCGCAGATCCACACCAATTCTTCCTGTATCTCGCTCATGCGTTCAAAGCCCAGTTCAATAGCGAGGTCTCCCCGCGCTATCATCACCCCGAAAACGGGTTGCTTCATGCTCTCCAGCAACAAAGCCGGAAGATGTTTCACTGCTTCAGCGGTCTCGATTTTAAGGATGATGAACGGTTGCTTCTCAACCTTGTCGCCTGTCAGAGCTGCCTGCAGATCCACAATATCATGGGCAGTACGGACAAACGAATAGCCCACCAGGTCCGCATGCCTGCCGATGAAGGGCAGGCATGCCCTGTCAAAATCCGTCAAGGAAGAAATGTCAAGCCTGGAGTCGGGGAAGTTAATCCCCTTGTCTTCTTTCAGAAAGGGTTTTGGGGAAGATATTCTCGTGACTGTCAGCACAGCGATATTGTCTTCAATATTTTCCACTTTACATTCAAAGATGCCATCGTCGAATAAGACTCTTGCTCCGGGCTTTAGCTGGCCTATGATCCCTTCCATGCTGCAACCGATAACCCGCGCCGGTCCCTCTTCTTCGGGGAATTTTTTTGAATCGACCAGCAATAGTCTTTCCCCTTCCTGCAATTCAAGTTTTTGTTTTTTCTTTTTCTTGCCTTTAAGCCTGGTCCTGATCTTTGGGCCGGCAATATCCATGTATATTTTGCATGGGATGCCGGTTTCGGCTGACGCTTTTTGAATATTCCTGATCATCTTTTCCCAAATGGACTCATCATCATGGGCACAATTGATCCTGGCCACCGTCATGCCCGAGAGTAGTAATTCTTTTACCGCATTATAATCGTCGGCATAAGCGGTATCAAAAGTCGCCATGATATGCGGTATCAGCATTTCCGCTTTTGCCCCGAATAAAGCGGCTGCTTTTTGGTCCATATCTTTTAGCGCCTGCTCATATGTGCAGGGGCTATCGGCGTGTTCAGGTATCTTACCGAGTCTTTCCAGGATCGCCGTCAACTGCGCATGAATATGGCTTTCAGCGCTGGACAATGATGAAAGGCCCTTTACATGCAAATGGTATTGGAGATCCCGTAAGTCTTCGCTGCGCAGGGCCAGATAATGCAACAGGTTGATGCAGGCAGCCCGTTGTGCGGACGGTAATGCCTGAATGATACCCTCGTGCTCCTTTTCCGCCTTCAGCATACTATTTCCCAGAGCTTCAAGAGCTTCCTTTAATCCGGCCAACGCTTCCTGTTCACTCATGTGGTTCTCCATTCGATTTATTTTTAAACGGGTATAACTTATCCTGCTGGAAGTTATTGATAAAATGCGATTCCGTATTTTACCAAATCTTTATTTTTCGTTGATATTTCAGGCATTTACGGCATCGGGGTATTTTAATGTTTTAACTGCCCGGTATAACCTGACGCAGAGCTTCGTCATCCGGTCGACATAAGAGAGGGAATTATACCAGACCGGCCATTGATGATCACCCTGGCGCCATCGGCCAGCAAGTGATGGGCGATGGCAAATACGATGCCCTAGGTAGAGCCGCTGACAAAGGCGGTATTATTTTTCAGTTGTAAGTCCCTGATCTCAGTTTGTAGATTTTTTTAGCAGATTGTCCAATGCGAAACGATTGAATTGAATATTCGAGAGCAATACCACGAAGAAGGCCACATGGATCAACTGGGTGGGGATCGATTCCCAGTTCTCGATCATGGCCGTACCGAATAATAGGGAGATCATAAGGATGGCGCCTGCTATCAGGGCCGTTCTTGTAAAGAGGCCTATGAGCAGCAGCAGTCCCGTCAGGAATTCTGCGAAAGGCAGCGCATAACTGAAAGGAATCACCAGTGCATTTGGCAGGATGGATTTTTCGAAGCTGTGGANNTGGACCATCCAGGCACTGAAGCTGCTTAATTTGAAAAGGCGCACCAGCCCGTGACCGAATAGGCTGGTGGCAATCGCCAGGCGTCCCAGTAAAAAGCTCGTGGAATTATTGATCATGGGATTGCTGTATTATTATGATGGTATTATTATATTATCGGTAGGCAAAGTTGAGAAATAACTGCTTGCTGACCAGTGAAATCTTAATTTTCTCTTTTTTATTTTACCTTGCCTTCAGTATTATCTAATATTTTTATTTTTGAGATCCTTATTTCCCTGTCAATTGTATCGCTTTAGCCAGGTCATGTTTTTATTTCTCATTGCCTATTTGTTTTCCAATCGATCTG
>PLXD01000560.1 GCA_003151295.1 Chitinophagaceae bacterium
TTAAAAGGATTGAGAATATTATTCTGCACGAAATAGGCCTGATCGGCCGTCCCATGCACCCAGGTCTCCCCAAACATCGTGATCCGCGGATATTCATCCGTCAGCGCTTTGTTGCAACGATTCATGAAATCGAGATCATTATAGATATACGTATCGATACGCCATCCGTCCACCCCGAATTCCTCCACGCACCAGATGGCATGCTGGATCAGGAAATTGGCGACATACGGATTGCTTTGGTTTAGATCGGGCATTTGCGGGGTAAACCATCCGTCGCTGGCCATCTTTTTGTCGATGGCGGCCCCGTGGGGATCCATCAGGGGCTGGTCCCTGTAACTGGTCCGGGTGAAATGCGGCCATTGATGCAACCAGTTCTTTGCGGGGCAATCCTGCACGAGAAAATGGTAGAGTCCCACATGATTATAGACTGCATCCTGGATCAGTTTCATGCCCCGTTTATGCAATTCATCACTCAGCCGTTTATAAAGGACGGCGCCTCCAAGCCTCGGCTCGATCGTGTAATGATCCGTGAAGGCATATCCATGTTCGGTACGGTCCGGCATATCATTTTCCAGCACCGGGGTCATCCAGAGGGCTGTTACGNNCAGGTAGTCGAGATGATCGATGATCCCCTGAAAATCGCCACCGTGACGAAAGAAAATGGAATCCCTGTTCAACGATTGATCTCTCATGCCGGCAATCCGATCGTTGGAGGTATCACCGTTGCTGAAACGATCGGGCATGAGCAAATAGATGAGATCCGAAGACCGAACTCCCTGCGCAAAGGCAGTGCCGTTACCCTTCCTGCGTGCTTTTAACAGGAAATGGATTGTCGTTTCGTTCTCCTTCCGGCCCACCCTGATGGTCAGCATGCCCGGGCTGGCTGCTGCCGATATCCGCAGGTCCAGGAAAAGATAATCCGGATTTTCCAGGGCGTGTACCCGCAGCAATTGTACGCCATTCCAGGACAAGCTCACGGCCGTGTCCTTCCCGATATTCTTCCGGCGGATCATTAATTGCAAAACAGGATTTTTCATCCCGACCCACCAGTTCGCAGGGTAGACCCNNCGCATTCCTGTTCCAGTTGCTGTTTCAGCCCCGCGTTCGGGCCCTGGCCATGCATTTGAGAAAAAGCGGACCTACCCATCAACAGCAGGCAAAGGGCAAAGATCTTATTTTGCATACTCAGCTTATTTCTTCAATTTTAATCCTCTCGACACCGGGATCATATACATAGATCACACTGGCTGCGGCGCATAGCATGAATATCCCCGCCAGCACCAGGGCATACACGGGCTGGTTGTTGTATACATTTTTTACAAGGGGACCGCCGACGACGCCATTCAATATTTGCGGTATCGTAATGAAAAAATTAAAGATCCCCATGTAGATCCCCATTTTCCCGGGGGGAATGGAGCTGGACAGGATCACATAAGGCATGGCAAGAATGCTGGCCCAGGCGATGCCTACCAGGCTAAAAGAAAATAACAGGAACTCCTTATCGGGAGCGAAATAAAAGCTGATGAGCCCGATACCTCCTGCAATCAGCGACAGGGCATGGGTCTGTTTGCGCCCGATCTTCTTTGCGATGGTTGGTAGCATCAATGCATACAGGGCCGAGACCCCGTTATAGACCCCAAAGATCACGCCCGTCCAATCCTGCGCCTGCCTGTATCTATCCGAACTCTTATCCGATACCGGCAATTTGAAAATATGCGTTGCGATCGAATCCGTCGTAAACACCCACATCCCGAATAAGGCAAACCAGCTAAAGAACTGCACCAGCCCCAGTTGCCTCATCGTCCTGGGCATTCTTTTCATGTCCTTGAAAATGCTCATCAGTCCTGCCGTATGATCGGGGTTCTTACCATGGTATTTTTGGTATTCGTCGGGCGGGTATTCTTTCGTTTTCACGACCGTAAAGAGGACGCTGCCGATAAAGACCGCTGCGCCGATATAAAATGCGTACTTCACATTGGGGGCCACCACTCCTTCCCCGGCCGTATTCGAGATCCCGAACCCATGTACCAGGATATAAGGAAGCAGGGATCCTATCACGGCACCGATCCCGATCAGGAAAGTCTGTACGGCAAAACCGGAAGTCCTTTGGGAGTCCGGCAGATTATCGGCTACCAGGGCCCTGAACGGCTCCATCGCCAGATTAAAACAGGCATCCATGATCATCAGGAATCCGGCTCCTACCAGGACAAGCGGGGCGATGGCGCCCAGGATCCCGGCATTGGGCATCAAAACCAGGGCGCTGGAAGAAAGGATAGCTCCTGCGAGGAAAAAAGGGCGGCGGCGGCCGAGCCGTGTCCAGGTCCGGTCGCTATAATGTCCGACAATCGGTTGAACGACCAGCCCGACGATCGGTGCGGCCAGCCAAAACCAGGACAGATTCCCGATATCGGCCCCGTAATTACGCAGGATGCCGCTTGCATTGGAGTTTTGGAGGGCAAAACCGAATTGGATCCCGAGGAATCCAAAACTCATCGTAAAGATCTCCCTAAATGTCAATGTTGGCTTAGGGATTAATCCCAGCCGGGGGGAGAGATCCGGAGCTTTTTTGGAAGGCATGGCAATCGTTTTGCCGCCTCTTGTGTTTGTAAAAAACAGGAGGCGGCCAGATTTAAAACTTATATCACGAATCCGTTGGGGAGTACGGCGCCTTTTTTGATCACTACGACGCCCTCCTTGACCGTATAAAGAGAATGATCGGTATTTTCCAGGTGTGGCCCCCCATTGATACGAACGTCATCGCCGATCCTGCAGTTCTTGTCGACGATGGCATTGCGGATATAGCATCGATGGCCGATACCGACCGTAGGCAACCCATGTAAGCGGGCATGCTCGATTTCTTCGATCGTCTCATAAAAATCAACCCCCATGATATAACTGCTGACGATGGTGGTACCCGTGCCGATCCGGGTCCTGATACCGATTATACTATTTTCGATGCGGGAGGCATTGATGATACATCCTTCCGCAATGATCGTTTTTTCCAGGGTGGTTCCGCTTATTTTTGCAGGAGGAAGCATGCGTGCGCGGGTGTAGATGGCTTTATCGTTATCGAATAAGTTGAAATCGGGGATGTCCTTGGTCAGCCCGAGATTGGCCTCAAAGAACGAATAGATATTCCCGATATCGGTCCAATATCCGTCGAATTGATAGCTCACCACTTTATATTTATCCAGGGATTGGGGAATGATCTCCTTGCCGAAGTCGGTAGCTTCCACATATTCGTTCTGCAGTAATTCGGAGAGGAGTTGGCGGTTGAATATATAGATCCCCATGGAGGCCAGATAGTTCCTTCCTTTACTCTGCATCAGGGGACCCGTATCGCTTACCCATTGGGGAAGGATATCTTTCTTGGGTTTCTCCGTAAATGAGGTAATATACCCGTTTGCGTTCTTTTTCAGGATGCCGAAATCAGAAGCTTCCCGGTCTGCGACGGGGATGGTAGCGATTGAAATATCGGCCCCCAGTTCCTTATGATGGTTGAGCATCTCCATGAAATCCATCTGGTAAAGCTGGTCGCCGGAAAGGATCAGCACATAATCGCTGTCAAAAGGCCCCAGGTGCCGCAGGCATTGCCGCACCGCATCGGCGGTACCCTGATACCAGGTGGGATTATCCGGGGTCTGCTCGGCTGCCAGGATATCGACAAATGCCGAGCTGAAGGCGCTGAAATGATAGGTGTTCTTTATATGCCTGTTGAGGGAGGCGGAATTGAATTGAGTGAGCACGAACATGCGGGTAATGCCCGAGTTCAGGCAATTCGAAATAGGGATGTCCACCAATCTGTATTTCCCGGCAATCGGAACAGCAGGTTTGGAACGGCTGGCAGTCAACGGATACAATCTGGTTCCGGCGCCTCCTCCAAGTATCACTGACAATATTTCTTTAGACATAGACAAGCGTTTTTTTGAGCTGATGGCTATCGGCTGATAACCTATAGCCGGGTTATTGTTTACTTTTTATTGATGATTCATCAATGATCATGGATTAACCAGCGGTCATGCCGCTGTAAAGTTCAAGGTACTGCCGCACACTCGATTCCCAACTGAAATCAAGTTCCATAATATGTTTCCTGATAGCCGCCACACTTTCCGGCTGGCGGTATAATTCCACTGCCCGCCAGATCGCCTGCGTAATGTCGCCTACGGTAGGAGCATTGAACCGGATACCATAGCCGCCGGTATCCCCGTAGTCAATCACCGTGTCCTTCAGTCCGCCTGTATTGCGGACGATCGGAATGGTCCCGTAACGCATGGCATACATCTGGTTCAGGCCGCAGGGCTCCACCCGTGAAGGCATCAGTATAAAATCCGCGCCGGCATATATGCGGTGACTAAGCCCTTCATCATAGCCGATATAGACATTGAAGTCTCCCCTGGTCAAGCCTCTCATGGCCGCAAGTTTCGCCTCGAGGCCAGGCGATCCGCTACCCAATATCAGGAAATTCATCTTCCTGCCGATATAGTAAAACGAGTCGCTGATGGCCTGGGGCAGCAGGTCGGCGCCTTTCTCTCCCACAAGCCGCCCGATAAAGGTGATCAGAGGCTTATCGATATCCAGGCTGAAGCGGTCGCAAAGCAGCTTCTTACTTTTCAGCTTCCCCTCATCTGCTTCGGGAGGGGCATAATGTTTNNCAGACCTCCGAATCGATCCCGTTCAAAATACCGGAGCACTTCCCTTTTTCGTATTCCAGCAGGGCTTCCAGGCCGTTGGCCTGAAGGCGAAGTTCTTCCAGGTAGCTAGGGCTGACCGTCGTCACTTTCCAGGCGCATTTGATACCGCTGGCCAACGGATTGAGATTGTTATTCCATTCCAGCATCCCTCCCTTCCAGTTATCCCAGGCCGGTAAGTAATGGCTTCTTTCCCATCCCATCCAGCCCTGGTATTGAGCATTATGAATGGTCAGCACGGTCGCGATATTCTGTAGATGACTGTATTGAAAGCAGTATTTGAACATAAAGGGGATCAGCGCAGCCTGGTGATCGTGCACGTGAACGATACCCGGCTTGTGTTTCCATACGGCTATCCAATCCACCACTGCTATCTGGAAAGCGGTGAACCGTTCCACATCGTCATCATAGCCGTAGATCTTTTCCCGGTCCAGCAGACCGTAAATGTCTACCAGGTACAGATCGAAACCCAGTTTATTCGTCTTTTCCTTTATGATCGTATAATTGAACCACCAGGAACCAAGATGGGTATACCCCTTGTGAACTACCTCCCATTGGTTGTCATTCAGGAATTTGGTGCGGTACATAGGCATTACTACCTTGGCAATATGCCCGGACAGATGCTGGTATTTAGGCAGGGCCCCCACTACGTCTCCCAATCCCCCAGCCTTGGCCATGGGATAACATTCTGCGGATACATGAACTATTTCCATCAAATTGTATTAAATCTGGTTAGAGAAGCCTTTTGAAAAAGCCTTGTATTTAAATACCGCAATATTATGCATAACTGTATCCGGATCAATTGTCATTCAATTTAGGAAGGTTTTTCATTTCCTGACGCTAACCTTGTGAAAAAATTTTTCGCTTCGCAAAATCGTCGGTACTTTCAAGCCCAAATTCAAACCTACCCCAGTTATGAATCAAAAAACGAATTGGCCCCAGTTTAGTACGCTGATCAGCGTATTCTTCTTTTGGGGCTTTGTTGCTGCCAGTAATGATATTCTGATCCCCGTCTTCCAGGAAAAATTTCAGCTGAGTGCGGCTCAAAGCCAATTGGTATCCGTCGCATTCTACGTGGCGTATACGATCGGCTCCCTGATATATGTAGCGATCTCATCGGCCGTAGGAAGCGATTTGCTGAATAAGATCGGTTATAAGAACGGCATAGCCATCGGACTGATCATTTCTGCCATCGGGACCTGGTTGTTTTATCCCGCTGCCAACACCTCTTCTTTTGCCCTGATGGTTACAGGCCTGTTTATCGTCGGTCTCGGTTTCTCCCTGCAACAGATTGCTGCCAATCCACTTGCCATTGTGATCGGCGATCCCGCGAAAGGTTCACAGCGGTTGATCATGGCGGGCGGAGTCAATAATTTTGGTACGACCATCGGTCCTCTCCTGGTGAGTATTGCCATCTTTGGACCTGCAAGTGTGGGTAAAACCCATACGATTGCCAGCATAGAAAGCGTCAAAACGCCTTACCTGATCCTGGGACTGGCCTTCCTGCTGGTGGCTGTTTTTTTTAAATTCTCCTCGATTCCGAACAAAATAGACCTGGAGAATACGGCGGCGGAGGAATCGACTAACGACAGTAAACTTCTCCATCGGAAGTCGGCTATTGAATACCCCCAGTTATGGTTGGGGATGATCGCGATCTTTCTGTATGTGGGGGTAGAGGTATCCACTGCGAGTAACCTGCCTAAATATTTAAAACAGGATCTGCATATTTCCACGGATAAGGTCGCCCCTTTTGTATCCTTGTATTGGGCGAGCCTGATGATCGGACGGTGGACCGCTTCGGTAGGCGCATTTAATCTCAGCAAAAGGGCATTGCAAATACTCTCGTTCATCGTGCCTTATATTGCTTTTGCCGTCTTCCTGATCGTTAATAAAATTTTCCGGCATGATATAACTCCTTTCTATGTTTATGCTTTTGTGATCATAGCCCTGATCATTGGCGATCTTTTAAGCAAGGGTAACCCCGCCCGTATGCTCTTACTATTTGCATCCATGGGCATAACCGCTTTATGCATCGGCATGCTGACAACAGGTATGACAAGCGTGTTCGCCTTTATCAGCGTTGGGTTGTTTTGCAGCACTCTTTGGCCCTGTATATTCACCCTCTCTATTGCGGGTCTGGGCAAACATACGAATACCGGCAGTAGCCTATTGATCATGATGATCATGGGTGGCGGCGTTATCAGCTATTTCCAGGGATTTCTGGCCGATATCATAAATATCCACTATAGCTATATTGTCGGGGTTGCCTGCTTCGCCTATCTCGCTTTTTATGCTGTCAGGGCTAAAACCTTATTAAAAATTCAGGGAATTGACTACGATGCACTTCAAAGCGGGGGAGGACATTAATTCTTGCTTTATCTTTACGCCCACTGTCAAACCGGGCGGTGCGTCGCATACATTTTTATATAAATATTCTCTTTCATGGCAAAGACCTCTTCTTCCTCCTCGTACGATTCACTGGCCATTGGTATTGATATCGGAGGTACGGGAACCAAATTCGGGATCGTAGACCGCAACGCAAATGTTTTGTTTTCCGGGGAAATGTCCTCCAGGACCCATTCGGAAGTAGAAGGTTTCATAGACGACTTATACGACAACCTGGCCCCCCTGATCGAAAAGGTCGGCGGCAGCGGCAGGATCAGAGGCATCGGGGTAGGCGCCCCCAATGGTAATTACTATAGCGGCACCGTGGAATATGCCCCCAATCTCCCCTGGAGAGGGATCATTCCCCTCGCCAAGCTGGTGCAGAACAAATTCCAGTTGCCTACCATATTAACCAATGACGCCAATGCCGCCGCGATCGGCGAAATGATGTATGGCGCCGCCAAAGGCATGAAGGATTTCATCATGATCACCCTGGGTACGGGCGTAGGCAGCGGGATCGTGGCCAATGGGAAACTGAT
>PLXD01000501.1 GCA_003151295.1 Chitinophagaceae bacterium
AATTGATGTTGCAAAATTAAGCAGTCGCCACACTAGATTATGGCAAAGCAAATAGAGTATGATCGGGCATCAAAGACCCGGGGTTTGTCGTCGTTTCCTTTTTATCATCCAATATAATCCCTTCACATTTGCCTCCCATTGGCGTAACAGAAGGACAAGGGCTATTTCTTCCAGTAAATCCAGTATGGTAATCGATGCCGTCATATAAAAAAGGGTATAGACAGGCCGGGGGAGAAAGAAAAGCAGAAGCAGGAAAATTCCCTGTAGGACAGCCGCAGTTTTGGCGAGCCAAGTATGAACACTGGTCATCTTATGGTACCTGATCAGGGCGAGGGCTATCTGCCCGAGAAAAAGAAAAGCCAGTATACCTATAAGTACAATCATCTGCCGAATAAATTCCATTTTGAAGACCAACATGCCCACGACCGCCGCACCAACTGTAAGATCGTCACCGATGGAGTCAAGTATGGCTCCCCGATTACTGGTTACCTTATACTTTCGGGCGAGATATCCATCCACAGCATCTNNGGTAAGGAAGCTAACCGCCAGGAGCCATTTGAACAGGTCTAACCGCTGACTTACTGCCATGTAGATCACCAACGGGGCCACTATGACGCGCCAGAGCGTTATACCATTGACGATATAATAATTACGAGTTTTCATCCTGAGAATATATTCCTATTTTCTACAATAACCGGATAAAATTTGAAATTATTATTTAACCATTCCGTAGCGACTTCGGCTACTCTTTGCATCATGCCCGGTTCTTCAAATAAATGGGTGGCACCTCCGATGATTTCCAGCTTTTTACGGGAGAAGGCCCTCTTCGCCGGAGCTTATGCCTGCCGGAATAAGATCAGATAACAAAATACAAACGGAGCTGAACCCAATAACGTATCGAAGCGATCCAACATCCCCCCATGCCCTGGTAAAATATTCCCTGAATCTTTCAGGTTCAGGCTTCTTTTCATGAGTGATTTTATAAGATCGCCGAATGTGCCCATGACTATTATTATAAGCGCCATACTTATCCAGCCTGCGATATTCTGGATAGCAAAATAAAGGGAAATAATGTAAGCGGTTAAAACGGCGGCGACTGCCCCTCCCAGGCTCCCTTCCCAGGTCTTTTTAGGCGAAATGCGTTTAAACAAAGGATGCGTTCCAAATGCCTTTCCTATAAAATAAGCTCCGGAATCACTCACCCAAAGAATGAAAAAGTATCCAAGAATTATCCCTGAATGATATAACACCTTCGTGAAAGGTAAAAAGGCAATGGCAATAAAAAAACAAAGGGGAATCGTGATACAAATAATACCTAAAAAAGTGAAAGCCAGGTTATGGAAAGGTTTTTCCGACTTCCTGTATAGCTCAAAAATGAAAACACCGAATATGACAGGAATATTAATGAACAAAATTTTCCAACTGCTGATGCTGCCTATGGTCAGGATGCAAGTGACCAGTATGCTTAAGGATGAAATAACACCTGCAGTTTTTCGGGGTGAAAGATCCGCAGAATGAAACAAGCGGTAAAACTCAAGCAGACTGAGCAGGTCGATTACCAATATTAAACAAATAAAACTATAGGGGCTCCAACTTACTGAAACCGTAATTAGAAGTACCAGCGCTATTCCGGTGATTGCCCGCTGTGTTAAATTATTCATTTTCGAAGTTCAGGCTTTAAAAAGCCGTTTTTTGATGAGATCTATTGTTCTGCATAATCTTTGTAGTTTGTGTCATCCATCGGTGATAGCCGGGGAGGCGAATCCTTCAACACTTCGGCGTGATAAATCATTTTAGCTTTAATCGAATTAGCTACCAGGCAGTATTGTTGAGTTTTCTGCAGGACGAGTTTAGCCTTTTCCTTCAAGGCTTCATCTGCCACATATATCTTCGGAAAGATATTGATATGAGTGAATTGGTATTTTCCATCCGTCAATTCAATCTGACCGATTATATTGCATTCAAACCGGGAAACCTCCAGTTCTGATTTTCGGGCAAAGAGCAAATAAGTGGTCATAAAACAACTGCTGACAGAACCAAGAAATAAATGCTCCGGGCTCCACTCTTTCCCTTTTCCGCCAAATGCTGCCGGAGTAGCTACCTGAATGGCCCCGGCTGCGTCGTTGGCTGAAAGAATTCCTTTGTTTTCCGATAGCCAGTTTAGATCTACTTCAAATAGAAATTGCCTGTTTCCTTTTCTCATTTTGTGCTGAATGTCTGTCATAAGATGTCATTGGTGTATTTTAAATACTATTTGCCGGAAAATTTATGGTAAAGGCAAGGAAAAAAAAGAGGGCAAAATAGAAATAATGCCCTGTTTAAAATCCAATATCCTTTGAAAAACTTCTGTAAAAATAGCGAAGCGATTATTATAAAAGAATGATCGTCATCAATCAATGACCTGATCCTGGATGGCATGAANNAAATATTTAGTTGATACGGAAAAGTTGTTGATTTTCGATTCCGCGTGCTAAGAGAACCACATTTAAAAGCTGATTCAGGGTGGGGGAGGCCGCATCCACCCTCTCCACCTCCTTATAAAGGAACAGGAGCTTTCTTCTGGGTATAAAAAACACAAATCTGGTCCACCAACTGATCATACACATCGTCTTCTTTATAAGGCTTCGACGCCTTCATCAGTTTATCCGTCCCGGATCGGATACGATCTATAATCCCCTTATCGAAGATCCCGGATTTCACCAGGGTATCCCGGACAAAGACGGCCATCCGTCTATGTTGCTTCCGGTAGTGGACATTTCCATTCCGTTGCGCTTCATCCCGTAAGGTCTCTACGGCCCGTAACAATTCTTTGGGCACCGTGGCTGCCGGGTCGGCAGCCGGCACTGACTCGCTCCAGATTTTTTTGGCCACTCCCGGGTATTGCAGGTGAGTGGGGAACTTCGGCTGAATGGTGGTGACGGGGTTCACGGACGGTCTCCCTTCTTCCCAGCGGACAACCAGCGCTTGAACCTCAGGCGCCGCATGTTTCAGCCATTCCCGGGCATTCATTTCATAACGGGTTTTTTGATCCAGGTCAGCGCCCAGTCGCAGGATCTTTTCCAGCACCCGGAGATGTTCCGCCCGATCGGCCCCCGCCGCCTTCCGCAAAAGAAATCCCTGGATAGCCCAGTACACGATATTGGCACCATCCGCATCTGGCACGTTGACATCTGCATGGAAGTCCAGGAAAAGGTCAAGCGCTTTGATGTATTTGTCCTGCTGCACGGCCACATGGAGGCAATTATATCCCTTACGGCAGCAAATATTCGGGTTAGCCCCTTTCTCCAGCAGGTAACGCAGGAGAGGAAGCTGCTCTGTCTCCGAGGAAAAACCGTTGGATAGCAGCGCATCCATCAGCACAGGCATACAGGTGGAGGAATCGTCAAGGAAGGCATCGACGTCGAGACCATGTTCTTCAACCAGGTATTTCAACTGGTCGGTATCTCCCCGAGTGATAGCCAGGGAGAGCGCGTTCCTTTGCTCGTTGGGTATGAGGGTTGGCATAGCAATCATACCTATAAGATACTAAATAATGATCGCTATTAATGATTTCCCCCTTATTTTTTATTGCGAGGATCCCTTTAACGTTAAAAAAGGAGTTTATTGAACTTGTACAAAGTTTAAAAGAACAAGGGCTACGTATTGCACCAAATATNNCCTCGGGAACTTCCACGTTGACTTCAAGGAATATCACATTCCCGATACCCACCTTTTTCATTGATTCCAAATCTTCCGGGTCTGGAGGAATCAGGAGGGTTTAGAAAGGCCTCCTTCAAAGTTCTTATATCGGTCTGAATTGGTTCTTTACTACACAATTTGAATGAAGATAAAAATTCATATGATCCGGAGCCGATTTTATAAACGGCTGACCCCTTTTCCATTCCCACATATTTCACATTATGAACGTCGCTAATAGGCCGACCTCCTTCCTTTACTGAAGCTATATCCTTGGTGGGAACGTACACGGTAGCCGTAGTATTTGCGGGAAGGGTGATCTTCCATCTGAACAGTCCGTNNGCACTTCCAATCACTTGTTATTAACCCATAAAGTGATTCAAAGGAAGCATTCACCCACTTTAAATCGCCAACAGGTTCCGGGCGCATGATAATATTTTTGAACCCCGGCTGCGCGGAGTCATAGCCAATGCCACCCAAGGTCTGGTACATCCAGGCACCAAGATAGCCGGCAAGGATAGTTTGGCTTTGTCCGTTCATGCCCGGGTCCCGCGTGTCGCGATCCCATCGCTCCCATATTGAAGTTCCGCCTTTACTCACCATATAGCCCCAGCTTGGGCGTGTGGTTTGTGTGAGAATGGTGTAGGCAGCGTCTGTATGTCCGACGGAGGTGAGCATTTGCATCAACCATTTCAGTCCGGGACACCCAACGGTCAGATGCCCCTTGTGCTTTACAAAAATATCATTTACGAGATTATCAACAACCGATTGACGATATGTTGGGGGAACCAGGCCAAAAGCCAAAGGAAGTATATAAGAAGTCTGTGTTTCACTCAGATAAGTGTGCCTGGCTGGGTCGAAAAATGTTTTGCGGAAGGCTTCTTCCACTTTTTTTGCTGCTTCTTTGAAATAAACGGCATCTTCCCGTTTTCCAAGAAAGTCGGCTGTTTTTTCGACTGTCTTAAAATCGAAATAGAGGTATGCAGTAGATAGCAGTTCACGGGAAGTTCCTCCATTATCAGAAGTTCTTTTATCCATGCTGTAGGCGTCCACCCAATCGGAATAGGAGCCTTTACGGTAGATGAAATCGGAGTCGAGATTTTTTTCGAGATAGAGCACCCAACGTTTCATCGCAGGGTAGTTGTCGGAAAGAACACGTTTATCTCCATACATATAATAGCATGACCAGGGGGTTGTTGTAATCACTGCAGGCCAACAAGGGTCTTTGGTATCCCAACTCCAAATAGAACCAGCTTCTGATATGCATCCGTCCTCCCGTTGGCTACTTCTTGCCTCCTCCAAAAAATTATTGTAGAATGCGGACACATTATAGATGTAACCTTCTGTTTCAGAAGTTTTTTCGGAAACACTCAGCCATGCCTGGCGCTCATCCCTATCCGGGTCCATTGGCACTCCCCGCTCCTGCATGCGCACGCTTCGAAGCATGTTGGCGTATATCTTGTTGACAAGCTCATTAGAGCAGGTAAATTCTCCCACTTTTGTCAGGTCCGATTGAACCGCTAAAAACTCCACATCCTCCTTTTTCAAAACTCCGGGCCAACCTGTAATTTCGGCATACCTCGTTCCTTGTCCTCTGAACCGGGGCGCCCACACCTCTATGCCCTTTCCCTNNTTGTAGACATCGGTGGATAAAGCACTGCGATTTGGAGCCATGTTCAGGTTGCCAGCTGAATCAATGTCAAAGGCGGTGCGGATGACGACCTTTGTTCCCTTAAGGCCGTTAATCTTTATTTGACACATCCCATATAGGTTCTGCCCAAAGTCGACCACGTATATACCAGGCCTGGAATTAGAAATGGAGACAGGCTTTAATTTTTCAACCACCCTCATCGGCTCCTGCATTTGCGCTATGAGCTTACCGCCCGGTGCCAATACTATCTGTACTGGCTGCCATTTAGAATCATCAAATCCTATCCTATCCCATCCGTCCTGTTCCTTATTGGCATCATACTCCTCCCCGTCATNNTCACTATTTGCGCTTATGGGGCCCTGGTCGGTAATTTTCCAGTTTTCATCACTTACTATGATTTCAGAAGTTCCATCGGAATACCGTATCCGCATTTGCAACAACATTTTTGGAAATCCGAAGCTTGGCGTATTAACAGGTATACGAATCCGTGGTGAGAAGAACCGTCCGTTCCCAAGCATTACACCCATTGCATTCCGGCCCTGTTTCAGAAACTTCGTCACATCGAAAGCCGTGTACATCACCCGTCTTTCATAATTGGAAGGGGTTGGGTCCATAATACGGTTATCCACCTTTCTTCCATTGAGGTACAGTTCGGAAAATCCCATACCGGAAAAGAATACCGTAGCATTCGAAATCGATTTAGTCATCCGAAACTCGCGACGAACCATACGCGCAGGTAATCTTCGGTGGTCATCAGGGGGACTGGCGTAGTCCATATCGAGGCCGATCCACTTTCCCTTCCAATCTTCGGACGCCAATAACCCCATTTGCCAAAACGCCATATTGCTCCATTCCGATACTTCTCTCTTGTTATCCCACACACGTACCTGCCAATAGTATTTTTGACCCGACTGCAGGGGTTCTCCACCGTATGCCAGGTGTAAAGATTCGTTAGAAGATACTTTTCCCGTTTGCCATACAAGCTCACCAGCATGAGAAAGTGTCGCCCCATTTTTTCCAACACGGATTTCGTAGGCAAGCTGCAGCGCATTTTTCTCTTTGCTATTAATATGCCAGCTTAATTGGGGTTTTCTTGCGTCAATTCCAAGCGGATTTTCTAAAAACTCCACCCGCAGACCTTCCACCTGAACCTGCGCTTGTAAGGATAAGCAAGCAATAAACAAACATGCTAACAGGAAGCGTTTTTCCATTCTTTCTTTTTGAATTAACAAATTCAATAAAGGGCGTCCGCGAAGAATTCAAACTCCTGAGCGCCCTTCATTGCAATGCATACGGCAATATATGGAAATATATGTATTACTAATAGCCCGGGTTCTGGACTAACGCGGTATTTATTTGCAGCTCCCTGGAAGCTATTGGATAAATAAGTCTATCCTGTGTCACATTAAAAGAAGCAGGTAATAACCAGCCGTAAATCGCTTTTAACGTTACGCCCTTTGCCGTGCAAACTGGTATAGCTTGCCCATCACGAATCAGATCCGTCCAACGATGGTTTTCAAATNNATGCCAGAGGCGCAAGCCCCGCCCTTGCTCTCACCTGATTCAAATACGGAAGGGCGGCGCTGCTTTTGCTTTCATCAACTAAACATTCAGCCAATAACAATAATGCACCTGAATAGCGAAAGACCGGAAAGTCATCAGGCGTATTAAAGGCTATTGTATAAGGCGGGTGAAAGTATTTTTTAATCATATAGAAATAAGTCAACCCTGGCGTGGGGGTATATCCAACGGAACTCTTAAGACCGGTAATGGTAAAATCCTCCACCCCGCTTATCGTTCCTTCAACAACAGCCACAGATGCATCCAATCTCAAATCTCCTGTCTCGTAGGAAGAAACCATTTCCTGCGTCGGAACATTCCAACCGCTGAAGATATCCATGGTACCCCCATGAAATCCCATAATAGCTTCCGTGTTAAGCGCTTTAGGCATAAACTGCCATGCAAAATTACTTTGCTGACCGCTAACCAGGTCGAACATATACTGAACCTCAAATATCGACTCCTGATTGTTTTTATTAGCAGGATCAAAAACAGAGGCATAATCTGGAAGAAGCGTATAATTCATTTTTGTTATGTCTGTTAACTGGGTCTCCGCATCTGCATAATCCTTAGTCGGCTCAGTCATATACGCATACGCCAATAACATTTTCGCAGCTCCCTGGCTAGCCCTCCCCGATTGAGGGAAAGTCGTCACCACAGGAAGCATAGGGATAGCAGCAGTCAGGTCTGTAATGACCTGCTTGTATACCTCATCCATCGTATTCCTTGGTAGAAATGCCCCGGACGTACCCGTTATTTCCGTAAGCTGCAAGGGCACTCCG
>PLXD01000147.1 GCA_003151295.1 Chitinophagaceae bacterium
TTCGGCGATTGCCAGTTACATGTCGAATTCAGGGAGCCTTCCGAAGTGAAGGGGGAAGGGCAAGGCCGTGGCAACAGCGGTATCTTCCTGATGGGGAAATATGAACTTCAGGTGCTGGATTGTTACAACAATAAGACCTATGTGAACGGCCAAACCGCTAGCATCTATAAGGAACTCGTCCCCCTGGCCAATGCCTGCCGTCCGCCCGGAGAGTGGCAGACCTATGACATTATTTTTACAGCCCCGCTTTTCAATGAAGACAGCTCCGTAAAATCGCAGGCAAGGATCACCGTGATCCACAATGGGGTGTTGGTCCAGAACAACGCGTCTATCTGGGGCAGCACTGCCTACATAGGCATTGCAAAATATGAGAAGCATGGGCCCAGGGAATCCCTCGTACTGCAGGACCATGGCGACCGCGTAAGCTATCGGAATATTTGGATCCGGCCGCTATAGGGCTGATGTAGAGCCATCACAAGGAGCCTCCACATGAATGCATGAAAATCAAGACCAGATCTTTTATAAAAAGGCTGTCCCTGAGCCTGGTCATTCTGTTCATCCTGTTGAATGGGGTGGCCGGGCTGCATGCCTATAAATTCACCCATTTCAATACCTCCGGTACCGGGAAAACCAGCGATGCAAAGCATCTTTCCCCCGTGGATAAGATCCGGACCCTGATCACGGGCGTCGACAATCCCAGGCCTTTTGCTGCTACGAAGCCAACGCGGCCTTTTAACACCCTCCGGATCCACAGCAACAAGATGCTTGAATGCTGGTATATGGAGACAGACCAACCCCAGGACAGCCTATCGAGTATGGTTACGGGAGGCGCTCCCAATATTTCCAGGGGGACTGTGATCCTGTTCCATGGATATGGCGGTGAGAAATCTTCGATGCTGGACAAATCCGAAGTATTTCTTCGCCTCGGCTATAATACCCTGCTGGTCGATTTTATGGGGTCCGGCGGTTCGGAAGGCGATCAGACAACAATAGGATTCAAAGAAGCCGAAGAAGTGAAGAGCTGCTTTGATTACCTGGAAAGCGCCGGGGAACAGAATATCTACCTGTTCGGGACATCCATGGGAGCGGNNATCTGAAAGCTATGCACGACTACCGTTTTCGTCCCGCCGGGATCGTGATCGAATGCCCCTTCGGCTCCTTGTACGAGACTGTTTGCGCCCGATTCAGGACCCTGGGCGTCCCGGTTTTCCCGATGGCCGGTCTGCTGGTATTCTGGGGTGGGGTGGAAAATGGCTTTTCGTCCTTCTCCTTTGAGCCGGTACGCTATGCAGCCTCCGTCGAATGTCCCTGCCTATTACTCTATGGAGAAAAGGATGAAAAGGTCAGCCGCCGGGAAATTGACGCGATCTATGTCCATCTTCATGGAGTAAAAGAGCTCAGGACGTATCCTCTCGCGGGGCATGAAAATTACCTGGTAAAATACAAGCAGGAATGGACGAAAGACATCGGCAGATTCCTCCGGTCTGCGAGGCAGTAAAAAATTATCGTGCCTCTATGGCTATTTGATCAGACTGAAGCCCATCTGCCGACGCCGTTAACATGACGGATCCCCGTTTCCCGCCGGATTGTACCACGGCCAGGCAACTGTAACGAATGCCCCTACAGCGCCGGTATTGCGCAGGGTCGTAACGATACGGACGCGGGCCTCATGGCTATTTACCAGCGGCAGTTGGGCTACCTGGAATTGTCCATTTTTACGGCTATCACATTTTTTTGGACCCCGAAGTACAGGTAAGGGGTCAGGTCATACCTGAAAGAAATGAAGCCATTGGGTCGTATTCCCAGCAAATGCCCGATACGGGTAAAACAACGGTTTTTCGATACACAGACAGGGGATAAGAATTTCAGTCCATTCATCATGAAAATTTCAATGAATTCCTTTAAAATTTTCGCTAAGATACCTGAATATCAGTTTTTTTTAGGATTCGTGACCGGCATGGAGCGTATCCCGGCGCCAAAAGGAGCTTTTTCAGGACGGTTTTACTTGGTTTTGGGAATTTAAAAATGTATATTACAATAAATCATTGTTTACCATCATTGTTTACCAAATCTTGCATTATGAAAAAAGTCGGAGATATCTTATTACACAAAGGAAACAGGATCACTCATGTAAGTCCCGATACCTCCGTATTGGAGGCATTAAAGATGATGGCCGACCAGAATATAGGCTCGGTCATGGTGCTGGATGGCCCGCAATACCTGGGAATAATGACAGAAAGGGACTATTCCAGGAAAGTGATCTTGAAGGGTAAATCCTCTACGGATACCCCGGTCTCCGAGATCATGTCGCAGGACCTGCCACGCGTGAATCCCAATGACACCATAGAATTCTGTATGCAATTGATGTCTGATAAGAATATACGCTATCTTCCTGTCTTCGAAGTGGATGTGCTAAAAGGGATCATTTCCATCAACGACGTGGTCAAAGAAACGATCCTCACGCAACAGGAAACCATTACTCACCTAAAGGATTATCTGCATTCCGGTATATAATAGTAGCCTTACAAAATCGCAGGCCATGGATGGCCCTATACGGGTTATAGGTAGATACCCAATTCGGGTTGTGTTAAGATAATATATTACATAATGGATTTAGCGCTATTTTGAAAAGCTTATCTGTAAATTTGCAATTATCTTCAGGAAAGGCTTTTTTGCAACTTCGAAAACCCCCAATATAAATGACAAAGCGGTATATAGCATTCATGAAACGCTTCAAAAAGACGAAGCCGTTATCAGTGAGATCATAGACACGGCAAGGGCCCTCTTCAAAAAATATGGATTTAAGAAAACGACCATGGGCGATATCGCCCTGGGATTGGGTAAGGCCAAAAGCTCTCTTTACTATTATTATGCGGGCAAGGATGAGATCTTTGAAGCCGTGGTGAATGAGGAAATGGCCGAATTGCTTATACAGATCCATGAATCGGTCGGCAATGCACCTACGGCTAAAGAGAAACTCGTGGCTTATTGCCGGTGCAAATCGAATAAACTCACCCAGTTGTATAATCTCAGCGACGTGTTGAAGAGTGAGATAGCAGAATTGCATTGTATGTTGTCCTCAATAAAGAGCAAATTCGACACCACGCAGGTGGAGCTGGTGAGACAGATACTGGAGGAAGGAATTGCGAATTCAGGAAAATAAGCTGCGATAATATCGAACTATTTCTGATCAGAAATGCCCCCGCCTCGATATCCAGATAGGCTCCATAGTAGACCTGATGGTGAATGGGATCGGAGTGGCAGAGAGCAATAAACTGTAAGCTGATAGCTGGGATGTAATAAAGATGTAATAAAGACAAGATACTTTAATGTAGGTCTGTCTTCCCGGTCGTATATCGCATCGCCACTGGTCCTCGACCCATTCATTATATGCTGGTTTATTGGCAAGATGGTGAGGGATGGGCCTGCGGAGGCGTCTCCTGCGACATACTACCGGTGTAAGCCACTAATAGGGCTGCTCCAATAGCAGCAGCGTAATCAGCACAATTCTTTCTACGAAGATGGATTCCTGCAGACTTCAATAATGTCTTGCGCCCGTACGGCTGTTGATGCGTAAGGCGCCTCCGCAAGCCGGTACCATTTGCAATTGCAGCAAATAGCCCGGCTAAGGCAAAACACAAAATAAAGCTGTACCCTCTCGGCTGTAACCGAGCGAAAGCGAAGGTTAAGAATGAGAAGGAGCAAGAAACGACGCTCCGACGAAGTTCCAGCGCCGTCGCGCAACGGCGCAGAACGTACCAGTGTCTTCCCCTATTACCAAAATCTATTCAACTTGAAAATCAACAGAGAGAGTAGTTCAGGTTGTCGCCCGCAGGCATGCCTCTATAAAACGACCGAAAAAAATATTTTTCCGGGATAAATAATTGAACAGGACGATCCCGGTTATACCGCAACAAATCCCGGCAATCACATCCAACATATAATGATGACTGCTATATATGGCGGCGAACCAGATCCCGATCATGATCCCGGCGAACAGGATGGAGGCTCTCCGGAGTTTTGTACGAATCCCGTAATAAAAGACGATCAGGGGATAAGAAGAATGCAAGGAAGGCATGGCAGCAAACACATTCGAACTCTTCGCATACAGGGAAGAAAAGACGGGCAGATTGAAGAAATGGTCGAAACGGGCGAACCCTGCCGTATTGCCCGGGGTGCCGGCATGAAAATTGAACCCATATTGTTCTACATACCAGGGCGGGGCCGCAGGGTATACATAATAAATGATAAAGCCCAGGACATTAGTGAGTAAAAAGCTCAGGGAAAAATTAAAAAAGGATCGGCGATCCTTGTAAAAAAGGTAGACGCCAAAACCTAAAGGCAACGGTATCCAACACAGATAGAACAGGCCCGATAGGATATCGAGAAAGCTATTTTCGTGCAAGAGCCAGTATTCATTGGGAGTGAGGGTCCGGCCGTCTCCGGAGTTTATCCCGAAAAGTCTTTTCTCCGTATTGTAGATGTCTTCGATATGCACGGTATTGAAGCGGTAGTTGGGAAAGGCTTTCATAATATCGAAAAGGATCCAGAAAACGATAAACACGGAGAATCCGAGGATAAACCGGCGGGTGGATTTAGAAGAATAATATAATGCATTAAACAGGATCACCAGGAAGAGCTGATCCGTTTTGAATCCTATCAGGAGGGCCGAAACAACCAGGTATAGTGCCGAGATGACGGTCAGCGTAAGAATCGATCTGTAAGACAAGGGACTCGTGCCGGTAACTGTAGTCATAATCTTGTTTTGAAGACCCCTGGATAACGCCTCTACATTTTAATCCTTTCCATGATCTCTTTCCCATTCTCGGGGTCGGTTCCTTTCAGTTCGATATATTCCACATTGGGGGACCACATGGTGCCTCCGTTGATCCCCGTTGTTCCTCAAAGATATCCTGCGGATCCCCACGGGATGACACCGCTTTGCCGGATGCCGGAAGACCCTTAGCAGGTGCAATGGCTTTAGCAGGTACAATGGCCTGATTTGTTGAAATGGACTGCGGCCCGGCAGACATGCACATTGCCGATAACAAGACCAGTAAGAGCCATAGCCTCACGGGCGGCGCAGATTTTCGTTCTTTGGTCGTTTTTACCTGAACCTGCGTTTCAGACAATGTTCTTTTCGCATCATGGAGGCGGCGGATTGCAGTGATATTCGTCAATACGGCCATCAGCACGAGCGGGATCGTAAAGATGGAAATGGTCTCAAAGACGGGGAAATCGGACCCCGGCACGGGATATTTAAAATTACCGACGAACCTGGATACCAGGCCGCAAGCCAAGGCGGAAACACCGATCGTGATGACCCTTTCCGGCCTTTGCATCAGGCCGTCCTTGCATTCGATGCCCAATCCCTCCGCCCGGGCCCTTGTATAGCTGACCATCATGGAACCGATCAGAGCAATAAAGGCGAATAAGGAGCTGAGAAAGTAATGATGTGCTACCAGGTAGTAACAGATACCGAGGAACAGGATCAATTCACTATACCGGTCCAATACCGAATCATATAAGGCACCAAAGGTCGAACTCATATTTCCCAGCCGGGGCACCTGTCCGTCCAGCATATCGAATAAGCCGGCAAATAAAATCAGCGCTCCGGCCCATCCCACATAAGACAGATCCCCCCTCCTGCCCTCTTCGGCTCCCATTATGAAAATGACAGCCACCCCGATATTCAGCACGAGTCCGATCGTCGTGACCGCATTGGGGGTCAGGCCCGCTTTAATGAGGAGTTTCACCAAGGGGTCTATAACCCTGTAAATGCCATTTTGTATTTGCCTTCGGATACTCATCTGTCTATGTGAAAATTTGCAAATTTATGCATGTTAAGAATACTTAAAAAATGAAAAGCATGGTTCAAAAATCTAATTTTGTACGGAAACGGATGCCCCATTTAGCAATATCCGGGTGGTCGAGGTAGGTAAATCTCTTTATGAAGTCCAGCCTTACCAGCTTGAAGATATTGGAGATACCGAAACCGGCCTCTATATAAGGCTGACCATTCAGCGTAAAGGTCTCGGTAACCCCGTTGGTAAGGGGAAATTTCAATTGATCCGGCGTCTTATTCGGATCGTTCTCTGACCTCAACCCACCGAAAAGGACCTTGGCCTCGATGACCTCCCTCCATTTCAATTTTTTCAATACAGGTATCTTGTTGAAAAAAAAGCCGTTGAAATAGTGGTCGATATTTATACTGGCATAATGGTCGCTGACAAATTCCAGGAAGTTCATCAGATTATAAGAATTCAACTGGTATGCATAGGTCTGGTTGGCATGGTGGATGTCCGCCAGGGGAAAGGGAACTTTCCCGAACAGGTATCCTCCATCCAGCGTAATATCGGAGTATCCCAGGTAAGAGAGATAGACCCGTTTGAAAATGTCCACGTTCAAATTCTGATAATTGTATTGTCCGCCGAACAATCCCTTGATTCCTGCGATGTATCTAAACGTAAAGATCGGGTATTTGTTCACAATCGGAGTACGGTATAATTTACCTATGTAGAACTGTTCGTGGGGCGCCCAGCGGAATTCCAGCGAGGCTTCCCCGGTGGTGATGGACTGCAGTGTATCCCCGACGCCGGCCATGTTCTTGATATAGGATATTGTACCGGCAGGCGATTGCTTCCAGTACTTCAATCCGAAATTATAGGAGAAATGATCGCCGAACTCGTAGAGGTACTGGAGCCTGAAAATATCGTTGTAGAGCCATTTATCATTATTTCCCCGTTTGAAGGACAAGAGAAAATTATCCTCCTGTACAAACTGCAGTTCCTCGCCGGGAATCTTGGTATCGTGCTGGTAGGAGGCGCGAACAAAGTTCTGGGGGTAGCTGTAGACGGATTTATTATTCAGGGAATAGGTACCGCTGAGAAAATACTTCCATTTCTGGTCTTTAAAGCCGTAGGCGCCATAGGCTTCCGTATAAAAACGGGTGCTTAATTTTGTGGTGGTCCTGCCGCCGAATCGCAGGCGGAAACCTTCTACAGGATTAAAGCTATAAAAGGTGCTGGCCGGACCCAGTTCGACCGGACCGGCTTGCTTATAACCTGCCAGCAGCAAGGTACCCCAGTCCATGATCCTGCGAAAAGAAGGCATATTCCGGAGGCTGTCTACATTGGCATAGACTTTCGATTCGGCGGAGGTCAGGCTGTCGTGGCGGTAAGCCAGCCAAAAACTATCATTTCTTTGAGATGCATCTTCAGGTACCACCATGGGAGAGCCTTTAAAGATACTGTCGGCGATAGGCTGGTTGGTGGCAAAATTCTTAAAGGAGACCATTCGTTCTCCGAAAACACCTCCTCCGTTCTTATTGATCCCGAAATCGGCGATCACATCGCTTTTAGAAAGCAGGTAGCGCCCGTCGGGTCTTCTTTCGAAATCCTGGTCGATCTTCATTTCCGGGACGAAATTGAAATTAATGCTCTTACTGACCAGCAAGCGCAGTTTCTGGACGGCGTAATTCCCATCCAGGGTAATCCACATCGTTCCCCGGAAAAGCAGGTCGGTTGGGTTCCTGGGCCGGAAAGAGAGACGCACCAGTTTCTGGCTGTCCACCATGATGGTGTCGTCGATGAAGTACATATAGAAAGTAGGCGCCATGTCAGCGACCGGGCTCAGGAACAGGTTGGTGAAGACGGAGATATTGTTGTCGTAAATATTGAAATCCTGGTACAACCTGTTAAGAAAGGAGCTGACGCCCTGCATGTCCACAAATTCACCGTAATCCACACGTTTCTTACCCAGGACGATGGACTTATTCTTCTCCGGACTCTTCCGGTAGTAATTATCCGAGATGGTCTCCTCCAGGTAGACGGGGTAAAGGGACTTGCCTTCCAGCTTGGTCGTGTCCGAATTCTCAAAAAGGAACTGGTATTTATGGGTGAGTTTGTTTTCAGCCATCTTTTTGGAGGGGGACCGGCTCAGGGACAACTGTAATTTTTCATACTTTTCAAAGCTGGCATAGGCATACCCTTCCATCCGGTTGGCATCCTTGTGATCGATGACCTGGCGGATCAATTCGACGGCCGGGTTGCCCTTGTTGCGGTATTTTTGCTTTTTATTCTTTACCGTCACGTGTCCCAGTTCGCTATAGCTGGGACTTAGGCTGATGGTCAATTCCTGAGGCGGCACGGAATCGAAGCGGAGAGTAACGGTCTTATATCCCACGATAGATATGACCAGGATTGTCGTCTGCCTGTCCACGGGTATGCGGAATTTGCCCTGCGTATTGGTGCGGGTTCCTCCCCGTTGGCCTTTAATCGAAATGCTGACGTTGGTTAGCGGAGCCTGCGTAGCAGAATCCCTAACCAGTCCCGCGACCGTCCCTGTTTGCGCCATACCAACAAGACATCCTGTGGATAACAGGATTGCCATCAGGCTGGCTTTTATAAAAACCCTTTCCTTTTTCATTTTTTACTTCGAATCATTATTTTCTTCCAGTTGCCTCAGTGATTCCGGCCCATGCCTTAATTCACTGGTCGGATGGAGTGGAGGTTCCCCATCCGCTTTTATTTAAACACAAACCTTTTCTGCAATGTATAATTGTAAAAAACAGCAATTGATATGGCGATCACAATCTTGGCCAGCACATAGTTGATACCGATATAATGTGTCAGTAAGAAGAACAAGGAACCATTCAGCAGCAAATTGCCAGTCCATACCAACAGGTAGCGGTGCAATTGACGCGACCATCTTTGTTCCTGCGCCCGGAAAACCCAGTTCCGGCTGACCAGGAAATGGGTGATGCCTCCGCACAACGTTCCTGCTATGCTGGAAGCCAGGCTAGGCCATCCTACTACCTGCACCAGCAGTATAGTCAGCAGGAAATCGACGCCGGTAGCCAACAGGGATGCTATTTGTGCTTTCGTAAACGTGATCATCTTACCATAGCTTCGTTATCACTATTAATTGTAATAATAAGTTTGAATAAATGCCTGCCAACACATCATCCATCATGACGCCCCAACCCTTTTTCCAGTCTTCGGTCCTCCGTATATATAGCGGCTTCACAATGTCAAAAAACCTAAAAAATACCAGGCCGGTCACTACATATTGCCATTTCAAAGGGATGAAAAGGAGCGTACAACACATGCCTACCACTTCATCCATTACGACCCTGTAACTATCCTTTCCCCACTGGCCCTCCATTTCACCGGCACTCCAGATCCCCAGTGCCAGTAAGATACCGACAATCAGCACCTGCACGGCATCGCTCATTTCACCTGCCCGGGTAAAATACCAGCATAAACAGCAAAAGACTGAGGCTACCGTTCCTCCTCCTTTTCTGATATATCCGATGCCCAGGCAAGAGGAAAAAAGTTGATGAAAGATCATATCAGGGCAATTCCACCCCCCATCATAGAGTGAGGAGTGGTGGTCTTTTTTTAAAAAGTGAATGTTTCCATTTATTTCGGCAAACCTATTGAATTATAGAACAATACTGTATTTCGTTCGAAAAAATATCACTCGTCCAATGAACAACCACGAATGCAAATAAGTTCATGAACCGGTGCAATAATAGCAATAAACCAAGGGGTACAAATAAACAAAANNTTATTTATAAGCTGCTAACCAGCACCTACTTAGATAGTTATCTTCCGATCCCGGGCGACCGTTTTCCATTCCCCGGTGAAAAGGCCCTTTTCTACGGTAAACCCTCTTTCATACAAGGCGACGGTCGGGCAGATATGAATGGGAAGGCCGTATAAAATATCGCCGATCTTATAGGAATGTCCCGGGCCTGCCTCTACCACCAGGTGCTCCTCGCTTTGACCCAGCGGTTGCAAATGCGGGGCATTCAGGAAATACACCCGTTTCGAAAGTTCATTCTCCGCAGAAACGGATTTATGCCCAAGGTCCAGGCATAGTTTGGTCGAATCCGGTAAGGAGATAACCCGGGTCACGACCAGCGCCGCGGTCAAAAAAACCTGCTCCGGCAATTGATCTGCATACCCTTTGTCCCAGTAGATGAACGTTCCAGGACTACATTCCACCCCTTTTCTTCCGGAATGAACGGAGTTTCTTCCGGAATGGATAGGAAAAGTGGGCGAACCGCCTGCGACGATTACCGGCTCTTCTCTTCCTTCCTGACGTAAAGCATCCCGCATCGGCCACACTTTCGAAAAAGCCGCCTCGCATTGCTGTTTACGCAGGGTAAGGTCTGAATCGCGGATATGCCCGTCATAGGCATGGAGGCCTACCGGTTTTATACCCGGCAATTGCGAGCAATCCCTGTACAATTGCAGGGCGGCCTCTCCCGGTATAATACCTGTCCGGTTCATCCCGACATTCAGGTCGATATAGACCGGGATTACCCGTCCTGCGGCTGAAAACAGGTCGGATAATTCCCGGGCCGCGGGCAAATTGTCTACCAGGCAGGAGAAAGCCGTACCCGGCCAGGCCCTGACAAGGGCCAGGAAACGATGTCCTTTGGGACCCACAAGTTGATACGCCAGCAATACATCGGGGGTGTTGCAGGAAGCCAGCATTTCCGCTTCGGCAATTGTGGCGCATTTGAATTTTTTAATACCTGCATCCTGCATCAGCAGAACCGGCTCCTTAGCTTTACTAGTCTTTATATGGGGACGGAGGCTTTGCGTATCACCGCCGTTCATGGCTATCAGTACCCGTATATTTTCTTTTACCCTTTCCGGGTAAATGACCAGGGCGGGTGAATCGATCCTGTCAATATCGTTTATCTGCCACCAAGGAGCGAGGGTTGCTTTTCCGAAATGCATAGGCTTTGATATTTTTATCATACAAAAAGGCTAAGGATCATAACGCCGGCCAAACCGACCACGGACACGATCGTCTCCATCAGCGACCAGGAACGCAGGGTCTGCTTTATAGAGAGATTAAAATATTCTTTGAACAGCCAGAATCCGCCATCATTGACATGAGAGAACATCAGGCTGCCCGCCCCGATCGACAATACCATCAGGCTCGGATGTACATGAAGCTTCGTCATGATCGGCGCAATGATGCCCACCGTCGTGAGTCCGGCAATGGTAGCAGACCCGATGCATACCCTTACAATCGCTGCGATCAGCCAGGCGAGGACCAGGGGGTGTAGCTGCCAGCCTTCCAGGCCCATGGCGATCGCCTTGTTTACCCCGCTATCCGTTAATACCTGTTTCAGCGCTCCTGAACCACCGATGATCAGCAGGATCAAGGCTACTTCTTTTACCGCATCCGCAAAAGTATCCATCACCTGTTTTATTGTTTTTCCCCTGCGCAGGCCCAGGGTATAGGTGCCCGCCAGGAGGGCTATCAGCATCACAACGGTGGGTTCGGCTATGAATCCGACGATGGATTGCACAGTCGGGTTTCCCTTTACCAGGAAAGCCAGCAGGCTCGTAAAGATCAGCAGGATCACGGGTAGCAAAGCCGATAGAAAACTATTTGCGGCCCCGGGCAAAGATTCCTCAGGCATCGATCGGGATTGAAAAGCCTGCAATGGCACTGACTTGATATTCTTTAAAGTCCTGGAAAATAGGGGTCCGGCAATAATGATGGCGGGTATGGCGACCATCAGGCCCAATAATAAAGTCACTCCCATATTGGCATGCAATTGCGCAACCAGGGCGACAGGCGCCGGATGGGGGGGCAAAAATCCATGGGTTACCGATAAAGATGCCAGCATGGGCAGCCCTATATATAGAACAGGCAACTTATACTGATAAACCACTGAAAAGATCAGGGGCACCATCAGCATAAAACCTACATTATAAAACAGAGGGATTCCGACTATAAAGCCCGTCGCCATAAGCGCCCATTGTATATATTTTTCTCCGGACAACTGCATCATTACTCCTGCGATCTGCTGTGCGGCCCCGCTGTCCGCCACGAGCTTACCTAGCATGGCGCCCAGCGAAATGA
>PLXD01000109.1 GCA_003151295.1 Chitinophagaceae bacterium
CCAGGCTAAAAAGGGCGGAAGAGATCAATTGCAGTCTCCTGAACCAGTTGTCTGCACGGTACGGATTGGCCCTGCGACAAATATTGATAATGAGCAGTGTAATGATAAAGGCGATCACCATCCCGATAAATGGCGCGAGGAAGATAAACAGGAAGGTGGGCACCACTTTGGCGTAATTGATCACCTCTATCCCATTCCGGCTCAAAGCACCGGCGTGCGCCAGCGCCGCACCCATAAATCCTCCCAGCAGGGTATGGGAAGAACTGGAGGGGATTCCGAACCACCAGNNGAAACAATGGTGGCAATGGAATTGGCGGCATCATGGAACCCGTTTATAAAATCGAAGATCAATGCCAGAATGATGATGATTACCAGGAAAGTCATAGACTACGCATACTTAATAATGATGGACTCTATAACGTTTGCAGCATCCTCGCATTTGTCAGTAACGATCTCCATGACCTGGTAGATCTCCCTCTTCTTGATCACTTCTTTGGCATCGGGTTCCGTCTCGAACAATTTGTCAATGCTCATATCGAAAATATCGTCCGCCTGGTTCTCGATGCTATTCACCTTTACCAGGGCATCCGTGATCTTACGCATATCACGCATATTACGCAGCTCTTTTACGGCATTTTTGATTTGCTCGGCGCTCTGTTCGATCAGGTCGGCCATCTTCTGGATGCCGGTGTCATTGGGATTGACCTTGTAAAAATTGATCTTTTTGGCGGAAGAGTAGATATAATCACAGATATCGTCAAGGGAACTGGCGAGATAATGGATGTCTTCCCGATCAAAGGGAGTGATAAAGTTCCTGCCCAATTCGGTAAAGATCTTATGAGTAAGATCGTCATTGACATGCTCCTGGTCTTCAATTTGTGAAATAATGGCTGCCCTTTTATCGAAATCCGGCTCTGCTACCACCTCTTTCATCATCTTGCCCATCTTCGCAACGGTATCGGCCACTTCTTCAAACAGGGAATAAAATACCCGGTCTTTCGGCATGAATATCTTCATAATGGAATTGAGGGCCATAATCGAAAATTTGGGCAAAAATAGAGTTAATACGGGTGGTATTCAGTAAAAGATATTTAGTAATAATTTCTTAACATTGAATTTCACATTGTTTGCTGCTTTTTTAATATTACAATTTGAATTTTTATTTTTTGTTGATTATAAATTGATTGTCAATAGTTTATAAAATGTTGACAATCAATACCGGCTCGGAAATAGAAGCGGCCTCCCGGAGGAGGCCGCTTACTGAGTCCTGAATCAGTTCTGAATCATCCCTTATTGCATTTTAATTCCTTACTGCATTTTATAGACCAGCACCGAAAAGCTGCCAGGTATTATCTTTCTTGTTCCTTTTTCAAAATCGGCCACGCTTAGGTAGATCTTATGGGTTTTAAGGTCCAGGGCGAGTGTTTTAGCGCGTACCGGCGTAACGATCGTTTGAACGACCTTATACTCGTCAGCCGTCACCTGCCTGATGACGGTCGTGGTGCCGTCTCCGCAGGAGCAGAAAATGAGCCCCGTGCCCGGATCGTATGCCACGGCATCTACCCCGGCGCCTATGGGAAGCGTGGTGATGATTTTGCCTGATTGGATGTCGACCACGGNNTGTTTTTGTCTTCCAGGTTATTATACATTTTTCCCTTTCCATCGGGTATTGCAAATTCGGGCCCCCCGCCAAGGGCCACGGTGCCGATCTCGGTAAGAGACACTGCATCGATCACCGAAGCATTATCGCTTTCCCCGTTAAAAGCAAAAACGCGTTTGGAATAACCGTCATAAGCAATGGCATCCGGTCCCTTTCCTTTGACAGGGATCGTCCTGATCTTTTTCAGCGTTTTAAGTTCGAATGCGACTACGGCATCCGCCTTCCCATCGCTGATAAACCCCTTACCCAATTCGGCGGCTATAGCGATTCCATGCACCCCACCCATATCGCTGATTTCTCCGGCAGGCTGCCCGGTGTTTAGGTCAATGACATTTACTGTGCTGCCGTGTGATACATACAAACGGTNNGTTATTTGCCTGGTCGATAGATAGGTAATCATAGCCGCCGTCTCCAGGCAGCGCTATTTTTTTATCGAGGACATATACGGGATCGGTTTGCGCTTTTAAGCTAATGGAGCCAATCGACAGGAGTACGGCGCCTGACAAGGAAAACAAGATTTTTTTCATGATTGATGATTGATTAATAAAGCAAGACTGGCAAGATAGCCGGCCATTCTGGAGATATTCTGAAGATGATTATTTTTACTTTTTACCGGGAGCCGCCTGTTCCTTCCCCGGTTGCTANNTGTAGAATGACTCGCTGCCTGGTTCAACGAAAGCTTTGATCGTTCGTTGGTAGCGTTAGCAGTCAGATTCGAAGCAGGTTTGGAGTCGGGACCCGAAGGCTCTTTAAATACAAGTTTCAAAGGCTCGCCGATCTGATGCCCTGCATCGAAATGCTCTCCCAGCAAAAGAGCGATCGTCGCAGCCAATTGTTTTTGGTAGGACTGACCACCGGTCTTTACTTCACCTATCGGAAGCAGACCAGGGCCCAGCATCGCCAGCCAGGCTTCTCCCGATCCCCTTACCCAGAACCCATGTGCGTACCAGGAACTGGGATCTCCCCCTCTCCCATGATCGGTTGTGATCAGGAAAGTCGTATGGTCTTTATAATAGGGATCGGTCTGGGCATAGTACCAGAGTTCCGCGATCATCCGGTCTACATTCGCGGCTTGCTGTAAATACAGGTCGTAGCGGCCGGCATGGGCCATTTCATCTGTTTCACCCAGGCCGATAAATACAACCGAAGGATGGTGTTTGTCGATATATTGACGGGCGTTGAGGTAGGTGAGCAGGTCATAGCGCGATTTGCTTTTGGGAGACACGCTATCCTGCACCCGGGTGATCACCGGGTTGCTCAACGCTCTTTCTTCATCCGGGAGGCTGTCATAGCCGCTGTTAAGCGGCAAGCCATTACGTCGTTCATTTAATATATAGGGGAAAATGTTCCAGGAACTAAAGGCAACGACCTTTCCATGATAACCTGCCGTTCCATTCAGGTATTCCAGCACATTTCTGTTCTTGTTATTAATGGCTCTGTTGAGTGGAGTAAGCATATCCGGATGGCCGGTCAGGATCTCGCTGTACCCCGGATAGGATATTTTGTAGAAATTGCTGACATTGACCTTATTGTGAAACAAGCGGTTGCCATATAACTGGCCTTTTGCTGCGATCACATTCCAGAAAAAAGGCATCAGCCTGCTTCTCCTGGCTTCGGCCGTAGGACCGCCGTACAGCGCCTGCATCAGCGAGGTGTCCTTTACATATTTCGTGTTTCCGATCATAGCAGGATCTGCGCCCGAAAATACTTCCTGCCACCTGAAACCGTCGGTGGTGATGATAAAGATACGTTCTGTAGGAGAAGTGGCAACGGACTGTTCGGCAGTATCTATGGAAAGTCCGGGGAACTGATCTGCCGGTGGGCTTTGTGCAAATGCCGTAAGGCAGAAAAGAACCGGTAACAGGGAAGCAAAATTTTTCATTATAATGGGTTTTGCAAAACTAGTAAGCACATGTAAACCCAAGTTTACGCTAGCATTAACTTAACGTTACCCTTGCAGGAATATTGCAGTTCAGAAGATTGTTCCGCGCGGCCGGCAACGGATTAAACAGAATAGTAATCTTAACATAATCTTAAGGCAACCTACGCATAAGATTAGCGCGATAGCTTTACTTCCCATATTACATCGTCGTTTAGTTATTACATGGTCAGTTAGTATTATATCGCCTATTATCTATTTAGTCATTAACACATCCTTTATGTCCCTGCTTAAATGGTTGGATCGGATTGACAAAGTCTTATTCCTGCTCATCCAGCATGATTCCGATCATTCTATCTGGGATAAGGTCATGCCGGTGCTCAGGGAGCCTTTAACCTGGATCCCCCTCTATCTGTTCCTGCTCTACTATTCCATCAGAAAGGCGAAGAACAGGGCCTGGCTGTTCATATTATTAAGTATAGCTTGTGTTGCCATTACGGACAGTGTAAGCGCCTCCCTGTTAAAGCCGCTTTTTGCCCGCCTCCGCCCCTGCTATGATGCGGAGTTGCAGGGGCATATCAGGGGTCTGGTGGATTGCGGGGGGCTCTATTCCATGCCTTCCTCCCATGCTGCTAACCATGTGGGCCTGGCCGTTTTCTGGTATGGGTCCCTCTATATCATGACCGGTAAGAAATGGACCTGGCTCTGGATCTGGGCCCTCGCCATCGGCTATGCACAGATCTATGTCGGCAAGCATTATCCTTTTGATGTGCTGGCAGGGTCCCTGCTGGGATATATTATAGGCATCGTCCTTGCCAAACTCTTTGAGCACGGTTGGAATAATCCCGGCGCATATCTGAAAATACTTTCTTTCTTTTCCAGGAGATCTACGGTATCAGTGCACGGAGACTCCAAATCACAAATGGCTGACCTATAGATTTATCAACGCTTTTTTAATACTGATCCCATTTTGCCACAGGTGTTAACCGGTGAGCCTGGGAAATTCCTTTATAAAGGGCCCCTGACCGCCTCCAGCATCCAGGTCGCAGGTGCTCAGATGGGTATTTGGCAGGAGGAGAGCAGGACAAACTGTGGCCTTTTCCGGTTGCCTGTATACAGGATATCCAGGACATTCTGAAGAATTTCTGGTTTAATTCTGTTGAAAAACTGAAGTTATAGATTCTAACTCAAGTATATGAATTGACCATTACAAAATCATTATCATACGGCTACCAAATTGTGATCAAATCTTTATATCGGCAGGTGTTGAACAAGGGCCCTTCTTTCTACCATGATATTTGCTGGACATTTTAATTTACAATGAATCAGCTTCTATCTACCAAAACAACTACTGCCGGTATACCGAAACCAACACGTCCATGGCGCTCGGATAACCGGTTCGTCAGGAGGGGAGCCTTATCTTTTCTCCTCATTATTTTTTCGATGGGAGCCGCTTTCTCCCAGACGGCGACTATCAGGGGAAATATCTTTGATAATATCAGCAGGGATGGATTGCCGGGCGCTTATGTATCCGTCAATAAGACTTCATTCAAAAAAGCGGTTGACGATAAGGGGAATTTTCAAATTTCGGGTATCCCTCCGGGAGAATATGACGTTACCGTTGAGAACGTCGGATTTGCCGCCGTTACCAGGCATATTATTCTCAAAGCAGGGGAGACGTTCAAGTTTTTTATAGGACTTGACCTTGACGCCAAATCCTTGAATGTGGTTACCGTAACCGGCGAGTACCGGGATAAAGAGGCGGCGGCAAGGAGCAGGGAAAAGAATGCTTCGAATATAACCAATATCATTTCTTCACAGGCCATGGTGCGTTCCCCGGATATCAATGCGGCCAATGTGTTACAGCGGATGAGCGGTATTACGGTGCAACGCTCCAGCGGCGGGGACGAGGCTTATGCGGTGATCCGGGGGATGGAGCCCCGGTACAATAATACGCTGCTCAACGGGATCAAGATCGCGAGCCCCGATAATAAGAACCGGTACGTACAATTGGATATCATCCCCTCGGATATCTTAAGCAGTATCGAGATCAGTAAATCCCTGCTTCCGAACATGGAGGGGGATGCGATCGGCGGAACGGTCAATATGGTGGTGAAAGATGCGCCCGAGGTCGGCTCTTTTAAAGCGACAACCAGCATCGGGTACAGTCAATTGTTCTTTAATGAGAAATATATCGATTTTAAGAAATCCGATATTCAAAGCTTGAGCCCTATCCAGCGTAATCCTTCCGGGTATGCGGCGCAGCCCGGCGATTTCTCCCGGTCTAACCTTGATTTTTATTCGAAGCAGGCCCCTCCTACCGGGACATTGGGTTTTTCTTATACACAACGGTTTTTGCACAATAAGATCGGGGTTGTATTAGCGGATAACATACAAAACCAATATTATGGCAATATCAGCACCCGTTTTACGGTTTNNCGCTGCGACCAGTGATGCATTACTGGCCACCGATGTGTCAAATTATAAGGGATATACCCAACAGTTGAACAATGGCCTGGTGGCCCACATCGATTATGTATTTAATGAACGGAACAAGATAAATGCAGATAATTTTTACATCTACAGCTACCTGGCCCAGACCCGGTTTAGCGTGGATACCACCCTGGTCGGAACGGGCCGGACGGTTCCGGGTACCGGGCAGGTCTTTCCGGCTTACCAGTCTTTTACCCAATATCAGCATGTCGAGAACCTGAAAATATCCGGACGGCATTTATTGACTTCCAATCTTTCGTTAGACTGGGCAGGTGTCCTGTCCGAAGCAGGAAGGCGGGTGCCAGACCTGGCGACCATTCATACCGATTTTCGCATTAAGAACGATTTTACCCAGACGCCTGTTAATTTTGACGATATCACACGGCAATGGTTAAAAAATGACGACAAGGACTACACAGGCATCCTAAACCTTTCTTACCACACGAAATGGAAGGCCAATGACCTGGAATTAAAGGCAGGCGGACTGTACCGGGCCAAGTCAAGATATAATTCTGAAGATGACTATGACCTGATCCCCCCCTCTACCACTTCCACCGGGGGAGCCGCCGGTAAGCCCCAATGGACGAATATTTACGACGAGCAGTGGCAAGCCTCGAATTCGGCGGGCGCTAATGTCTATAACACGAACAACTATAAAGCGACGGAAGATGTCTATGCCGGATACCTCATGGCCCGGTATAATACAAAGAAATGGGAGGCCGGCGGCGGAGTACGTATGGAAAATACCAATACCAACTGGGATATCCGCGTGCATAGCCTGACGGCGCCTAATTCGGGTAACCAGACCTACCAGGACTTCCTGCCCAGCGCCTTTTTGAAGTATAAAATTTCCAAGAAGGAAGACCTGCATGTGTCCTATTTCAGGTCCATTAACCGGCCCAATTATTATGAATTAGTCCCAACTGAGACCTTTGCGGGTGATTATTACATAATTGGCAACCCCTATCTTCAGCATGCGGTAGCGGATAATTATGATATTCGCTACGAGCTTTTTCCCAGGAGGGAAGAGAATATTTTCGTGGGCGCGTTCTACAAAAACATTCAGGATCCCATTGAACAGCAACTGGTATCCGTTTCGGCTGGGAAACTCTATCTGGAGCCCGTGAATAACCCTACAGCCGCCCAAAATTATGGGGCGGAATTCGCTTTTACAAAATATTGGGGGAATTTCGGGGTCACCGGGAATTATACCTATACGCATTCGGCCGTTACATCCCTTAAACAATCGTACATCGGCCCGGTCAATGAGACGCGCCCCCTGCAGGGCCAGACGGATCATATCGTAAATGTCTCCTTGCTCTACAAAAATGTCAAAAAAGGGTTCTTCGCCCAACTGGCCTACGAATACCAGGGAAAAACCCTGGCCCAGGTCTCCTTCTATTATCAATCGGATTATTATCAGCAACCGATGAATACACTGGCCTTTTCCCTGGAAAAGGATATACATAAACACTTTACCCTGTTCGGCAAATTCAATAACCTGTTAAATACGGCTACCAAGGAATACGTTCAAAAAACGCTCCTGGTGTCCAAAGACGTCTACAATGCTACTTACAGTATAGGTGTCCGGTATGCTCATTAATCATCCATCATATATATACATTCATCTTTTTTGTTAAAAAAAATCAATATGAAAAAAACAATTAATCAGACTTTCGTAAAATGTGTAAAAATGACGGCAGCTACCGCAGTCATTGCCGCATTCATTTTTTCCGCCTGTACCAAGAGTTCATCATCCACGAACTCCAACAAAGTGGTGGCCACGGTGATCGGCTCCAATACGACCCTGGCCGGCGGGGCCTGGAAGGGAACGATGTTAGCCGGCGCCACGTACACCATCAACGGGGATATTACCGTATTGCCGACCGATTCATTGATCATCCAGGCTGGAGCTACTATTAATGTTCCTGCTAACCATGCCTTTTATATCCAGGGGGTCATCAGTTCCCTGGGTACGCAGGCAAGCCCGATCACCTTTACGGCCCCTGTCACACAACCGGGACAATGGGGCGGATTCCAGTGTGATAGCGCCAAAGCCGTCACTTTTTATTGGACCAAAATTCTTTGGGCCGGCAAAGGGGATTCCACCGGGAAGACCCGGGAAACGATTTCCGTCGCTGTTCCCATCAACGTGGATATAGAAGACTGCTGGTTTTATGGTGGACAGGACAATGCCATCGGTGTCTATGCCACGGCCAATGCCACCATCCTGCGCAATACCTTCTATGGTAATGGCACTACCGATGGGGATGCCATTGACTTCCACTCCGGTGCAACCGGTACAGTGGCGTATAACGTTTTGTGGGGCGGTGCGGGCAGCGCTATAAAAGTATATACCAGCGCGACGATAGCCAATCCTCAGACGAATATCACCGTTTACAACAATACTTGTGTCGAAAACGGCTTCCGCCGGGGATCGGGAGAACCGGGCCGCGGTGTCCTCGTAGATGCGTACTCGAAGGCGAAAGTGTACAACAACCTCTTGGTGAACAACTATTGGAGCCTGGATATCACGCCGCAGGCAGATACGTTGCACACTGTATATGGAAATAACTGGTTCTATGTCACGGTCGATTCTTTACGGCAATATATGTATCCCGCTGGTGAAAAAGGTAATATTCAAGTCTCGGATGTCATTGATTCGGTCAATCTTGGCGCCAACGATCCTATGTTCGTGGGTTACCTGACTCCCCCGGCTACTCCGGATATGTCTCTGCGTATTATACCAAACACCTTCGATTTTCATTTGCAGGCCGGTTCCCCAGCCCATGGAAAGGGTAACCCGGCTTATAATAACGATATTGGCGCCTACGTCAGCGATACCACAAACGGTAAGGGCAATCGACATTGATTGATCTGATCCCGCGCGGCTCACCCGAGCCGCCTCGCTGGCTTTTATCATTGATTGGCAGCAGGATGCTCAGGCTAACCAGCCTGGGCCTCCTGCTTTTTTTAGGGGTAAACCCGGGTAAAAAGTTTGGCAGACGGGGTAAAAAAATCTTCTTCCAGGATCATAAAGCTTTTTTTTGCTGATTATCAAGGACA
>PLXD01000306.1 GCA_003151295.1 Chitinophagaceae bacterium
CCATCAAGCCACAGGTTGACCTCTATAGCATAGATGGCAAAGAAGTGCTGATACTGGCAGAAGGCCGCCTGGTGAACCTGGGTTGCGCTACCGGCCATCCCTCCTTCGTGATGAGCAATTCCTTCAGCAACCAGACCCTGGCTCAGCTTGAGCTCTGGACCAACCACGAAAAATACGAGAACAAAGTATATGTGTTGCCTAAGCTCCTCGATGAAAAGGTCGCCCGTCTGCATCTCGCTAAAATCGGCGTGGAACTGGATGAGTTGACCGACGCACAGTCCGGCTATCTCGGTATTCCGAAGATGGGACCGTTCAAGCCGGAACATTACAGGTATTAGTATCTTCAACTGATAGGCATTAGCTAATAGCTGAAAGCTGAAAGCAAGATTTTGATAAGATTTAAAAGACCGCTTCGAGAGAGGCGGTCTTTTTATGGCTTCATAAAAGTCTATATATCAATATCAATGCCGTTTACTTAAGCCCTAAAGCTGCTTGTATTCCATAGATGGCGGCTTTTTGGGCCAATGCATTCGTTCTATTGATCTTTCGCGGATGTCGATTCTTCGAAGCCTCACTCTCCTTTCTTACGCTTTCCTCCATTGACTATTATATGTTTCGGAAAGTTTGTTACTAACGAATCTATGCATACCAAAACAGGTTTTTTTATTCAGTATCAAATAAAATATTATATTAGTATTCTCGCTGAGTTAAGTTAAGTTAAATTAACGCATCCCTTAAAATTACTTCTAATGAAAAAAGCATTCAAAATTCTTGGCTATTTTTTGCTGATAATAATTGTAATCGCTGCCGGACTGCTTATTTATGTAAAGGTTGCACTTCCTAATGTCGGCGCAGCACCCGATCTCAAATTGGAAAATTCACTTGCGCAGATTGAGCGGGGAAAATACCTGGCGAACGGTGTGACAGTTTGTGTAGATTGCCATTCAACTCGAGACTGGAGCAAGTTTCTAGCACCTTTAACCGAAGGAACGATTGGAAAAGGGGGGGAACGGTTTGACAAGAAACAGGGGTTTCCCGGCATATTTTATTCGAAGAACATTACTCCGGCAGGTATCAGCCGTTATACCGATGGGGAGCTTTTCCGTTTAATCACTACAGGGGTCACAAAAGAAGGGAGGGCGATGTTCCCTGTTATGCCCTATCATTATTACGGCCAAATGGATCCTGAAGACATTAAATGCATTATTGCTTATATCCGGACGCTTTCTCCGATTGATAACCAGGTTCTTGAATCTGTTTCCGATTTCCCAATGAATTTTATCATCAATACGATTCCGCAGAAAGCAAACCCCCAGAAACTGCCTGCGAAATCGGATCGATTGGCCTATGGCGCTTATATGACCAATGCCAGCGCATGCATAGAATGTCATACACCGGTTAAAACAGGCCAAATCATCCCGGGACTTTCCTTCAGTGGAGGAAGAGAGTTTGTTTTACCCGATGGCTCTGTTGTCCGCTCGTCTAACCTGACTCCGGATATAGAAACAGGTCTTGGCAGTTGGACCGAAGAACAATTCGTCAACCGGTTTAAAGCCTATGCAGAACCTGGTTATCAGCCTCCAACTGTTAGACCTGGAGAATTCAACAGTATAATGCCCTGGCTCACGTATACTCAAATGAATAAAGAGGATATAGCTGCTATTTATGCTTATCTCAGGCAAGTACAATCAATTAAAAACAGCGTAGTTAAATTTACTCCGGCTGCAAATATGACAGCGATTAAATAGTTTTAATATTTTGCTACAGGTTCCGGCTGCTTTCCTTCAATTTTTGATCCCCATGTTTCAGGTTCGCCAGCAATGACAATTGTTTTAGAAAGAGGCGTTTTGCGTTTTGATCTGTTTAGGGATAAAATTGTTGGATTTATTTCCGATAAAGGGTAAGCAATATCGGCTCTAAGTAACATCCATGTTAGTTATAGAAACGAAATAAAACTTATAAAATAATTCATTATGCAAATAACTATTCTGGGTTCAACAGGACAAGTTGGTAAAGCCACTCTTAGAGAGGCATTGAATTTGGGTTATCAAGTAAAAGTTTTGGTTAGGTCTCCAGACAAACTTGGAGACTTAAAAGAAAAAGTGATAATTGTTAAAGGTGATCTCATGGATGCTTTATCCGTTGAAAAATCCCTTGAAGGTAGTAAGGCAGTTATTAACGCAGCTGGAGGAGTAAGAGAACCAGATCAGTATAAAAAATTTCAACAAATAGGGAAAATATTAATAGAGAAAATGAAACAGCAGGGGATAACAAGACTTGTTAACATTTCAGGTGCAGTTACGAACCTTTCCACTGAAAAGCTGGATTTTAAAAGAAAATTCATGAAGGTATTCGTTAGTCTTTTTTATAATCGAATGAAACAGGCACAAGAAGGCATAATGCCAATAATTGAAAAAGAAAATGATATTTCCTGGACATTTGTTCGTGCAGCAATGATTTCTAACAAGACAGGTACTGGAAAAGTTTTAGCAGATGATAAAAAAATGCCAGGAACAACAATAATGCTTGAGGATTTAGGGAAATTTATGGTAGAACAGATAACATCTACTGAATGGATTAAAAAAGCTCCTTTGGTAGCTTCAAAATAATTAAATACGGCACACGGCAAAAAATTGTTAAAAGCGGAGCTGATGGTTTTCCCATTTGTCAAATCAACTATCTCAACAGAATTGTTACCTTTTGCAGCTAAATACAGTTTCTTGTTTTTACTACAAAGCTGTTCCAGCCATAATAAGACCTTTGAAACGTAATTTCAAAGATTATTTTTCCCAGGGCTCTCCAGCACTTCCGGATTCAAAATAGAAGGAGGCCGTCCTGCATTCGGGCCGTAGCCCAGGGCCGCGATCAGGTTGTCGGCGGCCAGTCGGGCCATCGCATGCTGGTCGGCTTCGGAAGCCCCCGCGATATGGGGAGTAAGTATGACATTGGGGAGGCCCAACAGCCCGGGATAGACGGCGGGCTCGGCTTCGAAAACATCCAGGGCGGCGCCCGCCAATTGTTCTTCCCGGATGGCATCGGCCAGCGCGACCTCGTCGATAAGCCCTCCGCGGGCAACATTGATCAGAATGGCTGTCGTCTTCATCCTCTTAAGCGCCTCCGCCCCGATCAGGTGATGGTTTTCGGGTGTATAAGGCAGGGCGAGGATGACAAAATCAGACCTGGAAAGCAGCTCTTCCTTAGTAACATAATCTGCCTTACAGGATTGCTCCACGGAGACCTGCAAATGATGACGATTGTTATACAAAACGCTCATGTTAAAGCCGGTTGCGCGCTTTGCAATGCTCTGCCCGATCCCTCCCATTCCAATGATCCCCAACGTCTTGCTATGAACGTCAATTCCAAAGAACCGGTTTCCTGCCGATTCCTTCCACTGACCGTCCTGTAACCAATTCTCCGCTTCCTTCACCCTGCGGGCAGCCCCTAACAGCACCCCCCAGGCGAAGTCTGCGACCGTCTCATCGGCCAGTCCGGGCGTATTGGTCACGATCACTCCTGCCCGGGTAAGGGCCGCTACATCTACGTTATTATAGCCGGCTGCGGAGATACAGACGGCTTTCAGCTCACCGGTAGTAAGTCCCGACAATAAGGAAGCATCTATTTTTTCACCGCCTCCGAGCAATACTCCGCTCTTGCCCTGCAAAGCTTCCTGCAAGTGGCCCGGCGGGTATTTCCCGCTCTGGTTAAGCTCCACCTCNNAAAAGGTCCTGGTGATGAGTATTTTCTTTTTCATATCCAAAATTAAGCAATCCGCACTCCATTTAAGGACTGTAGCATTTAGCGAATTAGGAATTGACAATCTGCCCGGATTCAGTAAATTGAGTGAGCAATAACCTAAGCCAATCCTTTTAAAATGAAAAAGCGCTCCCTGAGAAAGTGGTTCAGCAATATATCTATTGCTAAAAAACTATATTTTACGGTCGGCATCATGGCCCTGTTGATTGCGATCGAGTTATTAGTCCTCATCTTTTCGATCAATACCCTCTCCTCTGTAAGAGCCTATGTGAACGGGGAAGCACTATGGTCCAAAGCGCAGAAAGATGCGATCTACCAGTTGCTGACCTATGCCCGCAGCCATGATGAAGCGGATTACCGGAAGTTCCGCGATTTTATGAAAGTGCCCATCGGCGACCATAAGACACTCGTAGAGCTCAACAAACAAAAACCCGGCATGGAGGCCGCCAAACAGGGCTTCATTGAAGGCCGCAATCATCCCGATGACGTAGAGGGGATGATCAAGCTCTTCAGACGGTTCCATTCCAATTCTTATATTAACAAGGCCATTGCTGCATGGACACATGCAGATCTACTGGTAACAGCAGTCACACCCATCGGGGAAGAACTGCATGCAGCAATCAATACGGCGGCCCCTTCGCAGAAGCGAATCGATAGCAGCCTGCGGAAAATCCCTCTCCTTAATGAGCGGCTTACCCCTTATGAAGATGCATTCTCTTATGCCCTGGGCGAGGGCTCTCGCTGGCTGGAGAAGGTGATCCTCCGGCTGCTCTTCGTGGTGGCCCTTACGGTGGAATGCACCGGGCTGATCCTGGCCATCACCGTCAGCCGGGGCATCCAGAAAGGGTTGAAAGAGATCCTGCTGTCCTCACAATCCGTTGCCAAAAGGGATTTCTCCCGGAAGGCCCGGGCTTTTTCCAAAGACGAGATCGGGATACTGGCCAATAATTTCAACCAGATGGCCGCCGAACTGGAACAGTTGCAGCAGGAGATCACAAAAACCAATGCCAACCTGGAAAGGACGGTGAAACAGCGGACCGCCGAGCTGGAAAGTAAGAACAAAGAACTGGAACAGTTCGCCTATGTAGCCTCCCATGATCTGCAGGAACCGTTGAGAACCACTTCCAGCTTTGTGGAACTATTAAAAAAACAATACCGCGGCAGACTGGATGAAAATGCCGACAAATATCTCGACTATATCATCCAGGCTTCCGACCGAATGAAGACGCTGATCAAAGACCTCCTTGACTACTCACGGATCGGAAGAGAAAAAGAATTCCAACCGGTAGACACTTCCGCCTTGTTAAATGAGGTCGTGGCCGACCTCGATAAGAGCATCCGTGAGAATAACGCGACGATAAAAGGGATCGATCTACCGGTGATAAACGGCTACCGGACCGAGCTAAAACTCCTGTTCCAGAACCTGATCGCCAATTCCATTAAATTCAGGAAACCGGGCATTGCGCCGGAGGTGATGATCCGTGCGGAGAAAATAAGCGGGTTCTGGGAATTCTCTTTCCTGGATAACGGCATCGGGATCGAAAAAAAATTCCAGGACAGGATCTTCATCATCTTCCAACGATTGCATACCCGCACCGAATACGAAGGCTCGGGCATAGGCCTGGCACATTGCAAAAAGATCGTCGAGATCCATGGAGGACTGCTATGGGTAGACTCCGTCCCGGGAGAAGGAAGTAACTTCTTCTTTATCATACCCCGTAGCTGATCTTCAGGAACCGGCTATCCTCTACCCAATCTTCAGGAACCAGCTATCGAACCTCATTTTCCGGATCTATTAGGATTTCATTAGTAAACCGGCGTTGTGTGCCGGGGTCTATGGTTTAAAGAAAGATTTTTTCATCAAAAAAACTCATCCCCATGAAAGTTTTACTCACCATCCCAATGCTGGCAACCATCGTTACAACCGGAATAGTCAGCTGCCATCTTTTTCAGAAAGCCCACTATGGCGCCTCTGATCTGCTTACTATTGCCAGTTTCCTATCCATTATCTTATGGATCAATCTATTGAGCAATAAGAAATCCATCGCCCTCTAATCTTCCGGGTCCATTGATCCTTTTTCATACATCCATCTCCTTTTAATCCTCCGGGTCCATTGATACCCGTAAAAAAATAATGTCATACCGGCAAGAATGCGGAAATTTGCAAAAAATGCCGACATGGATTTCATAGATTATTATAAAACGCTGGGAGTAGATAAAAGCGCCACGCAGGATCAGATCCGGGCCGCCTACCGCAAGCTGGCCAGGAAATTCCATCCCGACCTCAACCCGAATGACAAGGATGCCAATAAGAAATTCCAACAGATCAATGAGGCGAACGAGGTCCTGAGCGATCCCGAAAAAAGGAAGAAATACGACCAGTACGGCAAGGACTGGCAGCATGCCGACGCCTTCGAAAAAGCCGGAGGGGCCAGGCAGTCCCGTCCCCGGCGGAACAGCGGGAGCGATTTTACCGGTCGCGAAGAGTATACCTATTCGGGAGGGGGCGCCGGGGAAACGGAGGGCGATTTCTCGGACTTTTTCGAATCCCTGTTTGGAGGCTCCGGCAGGTCCACCCGGGACAGCAAGGCGCGGTTCCGCGGGAATGATTACCAGGCGGAATTACAGCTCAGCCTTGAAGACGCATACCATACCCACCCACAGACCTTTCTCGTAAACGGGAAGAATATCAGGATCACCGTTCCGGCAGGCGTAGAGAACGGGCAGGTCATCAAGTTAAAAGGACATGGAAGTCCAGGAACAAACGGAGGGCCGGCCGGCGACCTCTTTATCACTTTTTCCATCGCACCCCACCCCCGGTACAAAAGAGATGGGAACGATCTCTATGTGACGGAGAATATAGACCTTTATACAGCGGTATTGGGCGGGGACACGACAGTCGGCACCCTTTCCGGAAAAGTAAAGGTAAAAGTGAAGCCGGGGATCCAGAACGGTGCCCGCATCCGTCTAAAGGAGAAGGGATTTCCTGTTTATAAGAGCGAAGGGAATTTCGGGGCGCTCTATATCACATTTGAAGTGAATTTGCCTACCGGGTTAACGGACAGGCAAAAGGAGCTATTCGCTGAGCTCGCCGAACTTTCCAGGTTATCCAAAAGCTGACCTGAATGTTATCCAAAAGCTGATTTAAACCTCATCCAAAAGCCGATCTGAAATATTTATAAAGGGCTGATCTAAAACTTGTCTCATGCAAATGGAAAACAGCATACCGGCCATCGAATTCTGCGCCTTTCACCACATCGAGATCTCCTTCATCCATTCCCTTGGGGATGCGGGGCTGTTAAAGACCGATCCGATCCTGGAAACCGGGTCTATTCCCCTCGAACAGCTGCAGGAACTAGAGAAATTCATCCGCCTGCGATACGAACTGGACATCAACCTGGAGGGGATCGAAGCGATCGTTCACCTGTTGGAACGGGAACAGCATATTCGAAAGGAGATCACCCAGCTCCGAAACAAGCTCAGCCTCTATGAGTCGAACCGGCCAGGTGATCGGCAGGAGGATCGGCAAGTCAGGTGAATGGTGAGGATCAAACTTCCAGGATCCGGGCGGCTACCGCTGCCCCGCTGCTGAAGGCCGCTTCTACCGTGCCGGGAGAAGGGCCCTCATATAAGGCTTCCCCCGCAAAGAACAAGGTTTCCATGACAGGTGTATTCAACAGGCTCCTGGCGGAGGGGCTTCCTGGAGTATCGAANNTTCAAGGGCCAGTACGGGCTTCAGGGAATCCAGGGCAATCTCCAGGATCGCTTCGGGCGCCAATGATTCAAATTCTTTCACAGAGGGACCGCCCAGCCATCCCGTCAGCAGCGGGTTATTATCGGGAAGTTGCGTCCACCAGGTTCGTATTCCCCCATCGCAAATAATAAAACCGGCTTTCCCAAGCTCCTTTTTTTGCAAGGGCTCCCTGAATTGCAGCAGGATCTTCAGGACAGTCCCATAGCCGATCTTTCCGGCAGCGAGCAGGTATTCGTCAATGGCCGGTAAAAAGGGGAAGGATGCCTCTGCCGAAGCCGCGGCCTGTAGCACCCCCAGGGAGGCGGTGATGATCCCTTTGCTGCCGGTGAACACCTCTCCACTTGCCGTACTGACGTGGACGGCCCCTTTCTCCCATTCTATCTTCTTGACGGGGGAATTCGTATGCAGCGAGCAGCCGGCCGCCACGCACTGGCCGGCCATCCAATCGATAAGCCGCCCATAGCCGCCCTTTACCCGGAATTGTTCGTGATCCTCATGAATCCATTCNNGACCTCGTATTTTTCCCCCTCCAGGTGCAATTCCAGGAATCTGGCCAGGGTCATATCTTCTTTTAATTCCTGCATTTCCCGGATCATTGCCTCCCATTGATCATCGATCCCCTGACGAGGGCTCCATTTGCCTTTTTCGACATGCATCATTTTCCCTTTTACCGGCCGGTAGGAAAGGCCTGCCTGTTTCAATAGAGAAAGGGTAAAGGGCAACTTACCATGCACGAATTCCGCCCCCGCTTCCACCGGATGGAGAAAGCCGGCATCCCGGATCGTACGTATGCGGCCGCCTGGCTTGTCCATAGCCTCCAATATGACCGATCGACGTCCTTTTTCCGATAATTCTTTGGCCGCCATAAGACCGGTTGCTCCGGCGCCGATAATGATGATGGGCTGATCCATCGTTGCAAGCTGATCCATGAACGCAATTTAATCAAGAAAAATTATCCTATCTTTATTGCCCCTAAAAAACAGTTTTCAGTTTTATTCCTGTGCATAACTTTTACGAATCTTAAGAAGTCTTTACCTAATCGTAGCATGAGAATTGTAAATATGAATTTATTTAAAGGGGAATACCTATGCAGAATATACATTTTATTAGAAATATACAGTTCTCCAAACTTCTGAAAGCAGATGGACGTCTGCGGGAGTTCAATTTCAGAAAGCCCAATGGGTTGCTGGAGGGTTTGTTTACCGTAGATGTAAGCGATGACCGGGGTAACCGCATCGTATTCCATATGCAGAAAGAAGACAATGCATGGAAGATCATGAAGCAGCAATTACCCCCCTGGATCTGGGATAATGAAGGCAATCTGAATGCCCTGATCGACGAGGAATTACAGAATATGTGATAAAAAAATCAATCCACGCGCTTTTCTACGCCTACCAGGGCCGGAAGGGAATGAACCGGTGTATCCAGGTAAAAATAACTGGTGGCTGAAAAATCATCCACCCGGTAAAAATTCACCCAGCCCTTGGGAAATCCATCATCCTGCAGGGATGGAGCCGAAGGATCGTCCAGCAACCGGATAAAGCCCGTGTCCGAGGAAACGGAGATCGCCTGCAGCAGCGATCCTCTTTTTTGCAGCGCTTTTACAGTGTCCCCGGCCCCACCTCCGATCTGTTGAATGGTCACTTTAAGGTCTTTATAAAAATAGATCGGGTCCGGGATATGAAAGCGGTAAAAAGCATACTGAAGATTAGGCTCATCGGCGATGGTACAGCCCTGGTAAAGGTTGGTAAAAGTACCCAGCCCCCAGCCGGTGCCTACATAATCCTCGGTTCCCGTCCCGTTGATAGTGGGATTGCGGGTATCGCCGTCAATATACATTTTCACTTCTCCCTCTCCGAACCAGGTATTCCGGTAAGCAGGGTTCGTATTGACGCCCACATTGACGCCCAGGAACCGCCCTCTGCCATGGATGACAGGCAGTAATTCAAAATCTTCGCCCAGGGCAGAAGTCTTTTGCCGGTTCCAGTATGCATGGAAATAGAGCATATCAGGGGGCGGGACGGCCAGTTTTACAAAATCGATATCATAGAACAACAGGTCCAGGTTTGTCTGGCCCTCATTGGTCAGTACTACCCGGGCTCCTTTTTTAAAAGGCATGGGAATATAGCAGTTGAACGATCTTCCCTCGGGGTTGCTGAAGAGGGCTGACTGGAAGGTAGTCGTTCTGCCCAGGCCCACTCCGAAGAAATCCCCAAAGGGAACGTCGACGGCAGCCTGTGAAGAACCATCCCAGAATATCTGCAGATGCAGGGAGCGGAGCATCCGCGGAGAACGGTCATTCACGGTGAACCACATGCGCTGTATCATACCGGGTCCGCCGGCATCCAGAAGCGTTTTCGATTCACCTGCTTTTAAGTCGGAAAAGGCTCTCCCCTTGGCCGTTTTGTTGGTCTTACCCCCCTCCCCCTTTCCGGCCCCCGGATTTTCGAAGCTGCTGACCCTCGATTGTGTACCCGCAGGCATCCGA
>PLXD01000556.1 GCA_003151295.1 Chitinophagaceae bacterium
GAGAAAAGCTAGACTCCTTTTGTCTTGTCGAGCAACAATTCCGCATTTAGGTCCAGTACATCCCTTTGCAGCTTATAGATCTTTTTATGGAGCTTCCTGCTTTTTTGGATGCCAATCCAGTAACCGATCACGAAGAGAAATAGACCGGTAGCAATGACCTGCACAACATCCAGTTGAAATTGCTGAAGAATATCGATGATGGTTTCCATAGGGGGTATTTTTATAGGGGTTTGGATATTGAATAATAGGATCCGGCACTATAAAATTAACTGAAGCGGGCGAGGTCTGCAAGGTAATAGCAGCCAATACGGATCGTAAAAATACGATCGTATAACTCCGCATAATCCCGGGAATCTAATGACGCGATTTGTTCTGGCCTATATTGATTTGGCCCTTTCAGCGTTTCTTTGTTTTCGGGGTCGTGGATTGGCGTATGATCAGTTCCCCTTCCAGGTTGACCTGCGTAATCTTATTATTTCTGCCGATGCTTTCCAGCAGGATTCGTGTCGCCATCTGTCCCATTTCCAGCAGGGGCTGTTTGATATAGGTCAGCGGGGCATAGAAAAGGTCAAAGGCTTCCGTTTCGTCAAAGCTGACGATCGCCAGTTCTTCGGGCACCCTGATACCCATTGTATTAATATGTTTTAAGCCGTGCAGGGCAATTGTATTGGAGGCAAACAGGATAGCGTCCACGGGTTGGGTCAGGGACAGCAATTCCTGCAGGGATTTTTCAACGGCCTGTCTTACGGGGCCGGAGCCCAGTTCGCGGAGCCAGTTTTTTTTGTGCGGGATCGTATTGTCTTTCAGGGCGGCCAGGTATCCTCTTTTCCGTTCCTGGAGATTAAACAATTGGCTGTCATAGGAGATCATGCCTATTCGCTTGTATCCGCGGTCGATCAGGTGTTTCACGGCAGTGTAGGCCGCTTTGTAGTCATCCAGGGCTACGTGATTGGTCTTACAGTTAGGGAAATAGCGGTCAATGAGGACAAAGGGAATATCCTGCTGCTGCAGGGACAGGATCTGTTCGGTCGTCGCTTGTGCCGGCGCGATGATCAGGCCGTCTACATGCCGGTTCAGGAACACATCGATCAATTTCCCCGATTTCTGAGCGTCTTCATCGGAACTTCCGAAGACGACTGTATAATTATATTTATCCGCTTCATCTTCTATGATACGGGCGAGGCTGGAAAAATAGGGGTTTGAAATGTCCGCCACGATGAGGCCGATGGTGAAAGTTTTATTGGTTTTAAGGCTCCTTGCGATCAGGTTGGTCCTGTAATTTAATTCTTTGGCCGTATTTCTTATTCGCTGGGCCACTTCTTTATTGATCCGGTCCTGCTTTTGATTATTCAGTACATAGGATACGAGGGCGGTGGAGACTCCGACCTTCTGAGCAATATCTTTTAGAGAGACCCGCTTGTTCATATGCAATCTTCGTTTGAGAAAACAACCATTTTAGGAAAACAACCTGTTTGGAAAAACAGCTCCTTTGGGAAGCAATCCATCCGGGAAAATATCGTTTAGAAAGCGAAAATAAGATTTAATCGTTTAAACACAAAACCCTATTTATTTGATTTTTAACGCGGTAATAGGAAAGTTGGCTTTTGGAATAAGCATGCAGGGGCTGCCGGAATGACCAGAAGGAGTATGGATATATTACCCGAATGTTAAATCGGGAATCTTCGATGAATGAGTTTAATCGATTAAACAATAATTTGTATATTTGCATCGTTAAACGTATCGGGAGGATAAAAAAATGAAAAGTATGGAAGCGTTTAAAAACATCGGATTGATAGAGTTCGGGGTATCGGAGAAAAGATTTCGCCTGGGTTCGTTGAATAGCCTAAAAGGCTATAAACTCAGGAAGGTTTTAATACCAGGAGGTCTTTCGGAGGGTTCAGCCCGTTCAAGATATCCGCAGGCTGAGATTGTGCAGGACAAGCAGCAGATCATACAGGATGAAGATATCGACTTGGTGATTGTTTCCGCTCCGGCGCATACGGACCTGCCCCTGGTAGGAGAATTCCTGCGGGCGGGAAAGAACGTTCGGATCGTATGATCGAAAGAATTTGAGCAGGAGAGTTAAAGAGAGTTATTACCTATGGAAGCCATTATAAGATTGCCTGCTGTCACTAGCAGGCTTTTGCTTTTTAAGGAGGTATGGAATGCGGGTTAACTGAAGATTTTAGAACTATAAATGAAGACATTGGAACTATAACTGAATATAAGACATGGAAAAAAAGGGTTTTTTTTCGACGATGAAGCCGAGTTTGTTCACGCTGACGATGGGTGGCTTTTGCATTGGGATGACTGAGTTTATGATGATGGGCGTTCTTCCGGATGTGGCCGGATCGTTGGGGGTTTCTATTCCGGTGGCCGGTCACCTGATATCCGCTTATGCGTTGGGTGTTGTGATCGGAGCACCGCTGATCGTGGGGTTGGCGGGGCATTTTCCTCCTAAAAAGGTTTTGATGGGGCTGATGCTCTTATTTGCGGTTTTCAATACCTTATTTGCCCTGGCGCCGAATTATCAATGGCTGATACTGGCAAGGTTGTTTGCCGGGTTGCCTCATGGCGCTTTTTTTGGCATGGGGGCCGTGGTGGCGAGCAGGCTGGCCGAACGGGGGCGTGAAGCGCGGGCCGTATCGGTGATGTTCGCAGGACTCACATTAGCGAATATTGTGGGAGTTCCTCTGGGAACCTATATTGGTCATAACCTGAGCTGGCGCTTGTCTTTTTTGATCATTGCCTTTGTCGCCCTGCTGGCGACTGCCAGCATCAAACGTTGGATGCCGGTTTTGTCTGCCACGGCTAACCAGGGTTTTGCGGATAGCCTGAAAGTTTTTACCAAATCGGAACCCTGGCTGATCATCGGTATTTCGGCCATCGGCACCGGCGGTCTTTTCGCCTGGATCAGCTATATCGCCCCGCTGATGGTATCGGTGGCAGGCTTTAACGCTAATAGCATCACTTTTATCATGATCATCGCCGGGATAGGAATGGCCGTGGGCAATTTCCTGGGAGGCCGCCTTGCCGATCGTTTTTCTCCCCTCGCAACTACCGGCGCCCTGCTGGTCTCGATGATCTTTTCCTTATTGATCGTATCGGTGGTTACGCGCTATAAAGTACCTGCCATCCTGATGACTTTTGTGACGGGAGCCCTTGCATTTGGCGTCATCGCACCCATGCAGATGCTGATGATAAGGGCGGCCAAAGGTTCGGAGATGCTAGCTTCCTCGAGCATCCAGGCGAGCGCAAATATGGGAAACGCCCTGGGAGCCTGGCTGGGGGGTCTGCCTATCGCTGCAGGCTTCGGATATACCTCTCCGGAATATGTGGGGGCGGCGCTGGCTTTTGCAGGGCTATTATTTTGCGTGGCGCTGGCCTGGAAGAAAAACAAGGAGAAACAGGCTGAGGCTTTCCGCCAGACCGGACTCGCGTTCGTCGAAGCCGGGCAGGTACAGGTCCATTTTATAAATGCATCGCAAAACAAGAAATCATTGCAAGAACAGCCGGTGCAAAAAGAATCGTTACTTAAACAATCAAACCATCAAAAATCGAAATATGAAAACACCAATCAACGGTAACTCCGCATTGGAGAATGTAGAAACGCAGGAGACCCCTGCCAGTACCCGCTTTGTGCATATACATGCCGAGGCAGTCAACCAGCGTATCCGTGAGGCTTTGGGTACAAATCTTGAAAAAAAGCAGTCTGTCGCCGGGAACAAAATGAATCCCGCCCATTTTTTTTCCGGTCCGCATTGTGTATTTTTTTGCCCGGCACGATAGAAAAGAGGAGCGCAAGGGTTAAATTGGCGGTCCTTTAACAGCGGCAGCAGGGTAATTGGAGTATTTTGAATCCGGAAAAGGATTGCCTATTACCTAAAAGCTATGAGCATGTTGAAGACCTATTTTAAAATTGCCTGGCGCAATGTCACCCGCAATAAGGTATATTCTTTCATCAACATACTCGGGCTTGTTTTGGGCATCTGTTCCTGCCTGGTCATTTACCTGATCGTTCATTTCGAATTGAGTTTCGACAACTTTCACCGGGGTAAAGAGGACATATACCGGGTTGTCTCCGATACGAGGACATCCCAGGGCCAGGAGCATGCTGGCGGTATTCCCGACCCTGCGCCCATCGCCATTCGCAACGAACTGGCTGGTTTGGAGGACCTTGCCATTTTCCATAATTATTATGCCAGTGTTGCGATAAAGCAGGACGGCTTGCCGGGCAGGCGCTTTGCAATGCCAAATGAGCGGGAAACGGTATCCGACATTGTTATTGCGGAACCTGCGTACTTTACCATTTTCCGTTACAAGTGGCTGGCGGGGGATCCGGGCACCGCATTAAAAGAGCCGTTTAAAGTTGTTCTTACGGAAAGCAAGGCGTATACCTATTTTGGCAAAAGGCCGTTACAGGAAATCCTTCATAAGACAATTGTTTACAATGATTCCCTGACCCTCTCCGTTTCAGGCATCGTAAAAGACTTTCCCGTCAATACGGATTTTAATTTTCGTGACTTCATCTCCTTTGCGACCGTCAACAGCAGCTTTCTTAAGAACGAATTCAACTTCGGAGATTGGAATAGCGGCAACAAGGCTACGCAGGTGTTCGTCAGGCTACCCGAAGGCACTACGGCTGCCCGGATCAATGCGAGGTTGACGGAATTGGTGAAAAGACATTTGCCTGCCGGCGAGAATCAAGTGGGGAGTCAAAGAACGCAATATCGGCTGCAGCAATTATCTGACTTGCATTTCAATGGCGATTACGAGGATGCTTATTCCCGTAAGGCTCATTTACCCACCTTATATGGGCTGATGGGCATTGCCTTGTTTATCCTCGTCATTGCCGTCGTCAATTTTATAAATCTCTCCACAGCGCAATCCGTAAAAAGAGCGAAGGAAATAGCTATCCGTAAAGTGTGCGGCAGCAAAAGGATCAGCCTCATCCTGCAATTATTAGGCGAGACCTTCTTTCTCACTGGGGCGGCTGCTTTTCTTTCCCTGCTATGCACTCCCCTCGTACTGGCGGCTTTCAGATCGTACATTCCGCAAGGGGTGACCCTGAATGTCTTCAACCCATCGACCTGGATCTGCCTGTTTTTACTCATCCTGTTCACCACTCTGCTCGCCGGCCTTTATCCCGCAAGGCTAGCCTCCTCCTATGTACCGATACAGCATTTAAGAGGAACGACCCTATCGGCAGGCAACAGGCATGCCTGGTTACGCGAGGGATTGGTCGTATTTCAATTCACGATCTCGCTGGCATTCATCATCGGGTCTATCGTTATGGGCAACCAGATCCGGTTCATACTGCACAAAGACCTGGGTTTTACCAAAGATGCCATCATTACGATCGAAACGAATCCACAATATCCTTTTGCAAAAAAGGAATTGCTGGCAGGACGGATACGACAACTGTCGGGTGTCGCTCTGGTAAGTGTAAGCGATGGAACGCCCATGGCCAGGGATCACTGGGCCAACCCACTTTCGTACGCGGGTGACCCCGCAACTCCTGCAACGTCCGCGGACTGTCAATTGGAATGGGGGGACGCAAATTTTGTCCCTTTGTATCAACTAAAGCTCCTGGCAGGCCGGAATTTGCAGTCTTCCGATACGATGCAGGAATTCCTGATCAATGAGACCTGCGCCAGGGCGTTGGGTTTCAAAAGGCCTGGTGATGCGATAGGACGGAGGTTACGGACCCTTTCGCCGGAAGGCGAGCATTTCTGTCCGGTAGTGGGCGTTCTGGCAGATTTTCATGCTTCTTCTTTGCATGAGCCTATTCACCCCGCCTTTATCGCCAGCTCCGCCAGGTTTTCCTGGAACATAAACGTGAAGCTTTCGACGAGTGGCCGGCAAATCGGCCAATTCAGGGATCTGGAGGCTGAAATAGAGAAGATTTGGAAGGAGATATATCCCGACGATAAGTTCGGGTATTCTTTCTTCGATCAGTCGATTGCGAAACGATATGAGAGGGACTTGCAAACTTCTCAACTTATGAACTGGGCGATGGGCATTGCCATCTTCATCTCCTGCATGGGTCTGTTTGGTCTTTCGGCCTTTACCGCTCAGCAACGAACCCGGGAGATCGGTATTCGCAAGGTGCTGGGGGCAAGTGTGGCCGGCATAGCCAATATGTTATGCAGGGACTTTGTTGGGTTGATCATCATTGCTCTTTTCATCGCCTCTCCGATAGCCTGGTATTTCATGAACCGATGGCTGCAGGATTGGGCCTATCGCAATGAAATCAGCGGGTGGGTATTTGTACTGGCAGGGTCGGGGGCTATCCTGATCGGGCTGCTCACCGTAGGTTTCCATGCGGTCAAAGCGGCGTTGGCTAACCCCGTTGGGGCCTTGCGGAGTGAGTAGTAACCACAGCTATACATGATTTAGCAAAAACGATGCATCTATTCCCAGCATTTGATGGGCTGCTTTTAGAAATGCTATATCTGGCTCTCTCTTGCCAGTGAGAATCTGTGATAATTTGGGTTCGCTGAGGCCCATCAGTTTGGCCAATTCTTTTTGTTTAAGTCTCCTCTCGTACATCTTAAGTTCTATCATACCTTCTATTGTAGATGGCGGCGGTATTGTGTAAATACTCTTTTCATAGGACTGTGCAGCAAGAGCCATAGCTCGAAGTTTCTCTGTTTCGCTTTTGGACAAATTCATTTCTCCTTTATTCATGAGCACAAGTATCTCGTTCATTATTTTTTTATAATGGGCTTCTGTTTTTATTGCTTTACTCATCAATGTTGTTGCTTTCTTGCTTTCGGGAGTCTTCGATTTCATAATCGGCTACTTTTTAAATTTTATTGTAGAAGCATTAATCTTGTCATATTCTGCATGGGTACCAACAAAAAGTATATATACCGTTCTTATGGTAAACTGAATCAATGCTATCAGTCTGTATTTATTTCCTTTGATATTAAAGACCCTACCATTGGCTTTGCTTTCGTTGCACAAAAATATCATATAATTTCATTATTTGAAATAATATTTCATATAATGAAATAGTTCTGAGTTTGCGTTTTATTGGAATGTAGGGAAACGTGGATAAGACATTCTACGTAAATAATTGAAAAACAACTACTTATTTCGAATGGCTTTGAGAGGGATTCAAGAGGCAGACCTGACGATCAGTATTAACGTTTATATAGCCGGATCGGGATAGGCGTTAGACAGGGATGCCGTTTCGAGCGGATTGACGGGCTTTATTTTGAGCCTGTCGCACCATCCTAAAAAGCTTTCATGAACCTGGTCCAATATTTTTTTCTGATCCAGCGTCAGCTCCAGAGCATGGGCCCGGCTGATGGTCCTTATGGGCAGGCCCCGCTTGCGCAGAAAATATTTGGCGCTCATGGGATAGGCCACGTGTATGAGCGGGTCTACGCGAGTTAGTTCCGATTGAAGCCATTCCACCTCGGCGGCCTTAGAGGGGTCCGTGGCATTGTTACACATCCATACCAGTATTTCCGGGTAAAAGTTGCCTGCGATAGAGGACATTCCTTTTGCTCCTTCGCGTAACGAGGTCATTGCATTGGGTGTGTGGGCATCGTAGAATTCGAATCGCTTGCTTTTGACCGTTTTCAGGATATCCAGCTTGGCTTTGATCTTTTCATGGGCGATCGAAGTGTCCTTGTAATAAA
>PLXD01000083.1 GCA_003151295.1 Chitinophagaceae bacterium
AATACCCCCACGATCAAAAAATGCCAACCGGGAAATATATTAGCGGAGACCATCAGGGAGCCCAATGCCGCTCCTCCGAAGCCGGCCATGCTCCAGATGCCATGAAAGCTGGCGATGATGGGCCGGTCATATAATGCCTGCACCCCGATGGCCTGCGCATTGACGGATATGCCCATGAGATTACGGGAAACGCCGAAACAAAATAAGGCCAGCACCAATTGCCAGGTATGGGTAGCGAAACCGATCAGGCTAAGCATGCAATTAAAAAAAATCGCCCCGATGAACATGATCCGCCGGCTGTTATGGAGGCGTAATAAGGCCCCTGTTACAGGCAGGGTCATCAGCAACCCGACCGGCAGTGCGAACAAAACAGCGCCCAACTGGGCTTCGTTTAACTTTAATTCCTGTTGAATAGTAGGAATGCGCGATGCCCAGGTGGAGAATCCAAATCCGGAAAGAAAAAAATAAACGGCTATTGCCAGGCGCGTCTTTTTGGGAGAAATGCTCATCAGGCTGCAAAATAAGCAACTGTTACCGACCTGACCAAGCGTTCTTTGCGCAGATGAATTGCACTTTGTTTTATTTGATGTGTTCTCCTGTCCAGTTGCCTTCTTTATCGAACAGGTTGAACCCTATTTTCGAGTCGAAGCAGAGGTATCCGCCTGTCCATCCGCCCGTGGTATCGAAGTAATTGAAGAAGGTCTCACCGGCTCTAACGAAATAACCTGTCCATTCCGACTGTTTGTTGAAACAAAGCATCAATGACTGTGAAGCGACCGATATATATCCTACGAGTTCATCGTGCTTATTAAATAGGTAGAGGCCTTTCCAGGCCGGATTCCTGGGATGGAATTCATTGTGGAACATCGGGTTGAGCTCCTTATTCTTACCTGGGTTAAGATCGAATTTATCGATGGGATTGATGGAGACATTCAGTCCGGGGTTGATATCATTGTTGTGCATCGGGTTGATGTTCCAGTTCAGCTTAGGATTGATATTCGCATTCTTTTCCGGATTAATGACAGGATTTAAGCTGGGGCTCAGGTTCATGTCAAATTTGGGATCGTGCTTGCTTTCCAATTCCTGGGCATAGGCCGTCGGGGCCATAGCCATCAGAAAAAGTGTCGCAATCAGTAAATTTGTTTTCATCCTTCTCTTTTTGTGTTTGTGAATAATTCAAGATAAACGGCAATCAAAAGGAATTTACATAGGAATGAACATCGAGGTAAGATCATTTAACGGGTCGCAAGATCATTTAATGTGTATTCCTGTCCATTTACCATCCTTGTCAAACAGGTTGTATCCCGCCGAACTATCGAGGCAGAGGAACATCCCCGTCCAAACACCCGGAATGTTAAAAAAATTATAGATCGATTTCCCGGCTTTTACGAAATAGCCGTTCCATTTTCCATCCTTATCGAAGCAGATGATGACATCCTGTGAAGCAACCGATACATAACCGAACGGTTCATTGTCCTTATTGAACAGGAACAATCCATTCCATCCCGGGTTCGCAGGCGAAAGGCTCTTCATGAATTCCGGGTTGATCAACTCATTCGCATTCGGATTCACCGAAGGATTTTTCAGCGGATTGATCGCGGCGTTGAAAATGGGATTGACCTCCGCGCTTTCCAGGGGATTGATATTCCAGTTAAATACCGGGTTGATAGAGGAATTACTGTCCGGGTTGATCCTCGAATTAGCGAAAGGATCCAGGTTCGCATCCAGCTTGGGGTTATGCTTCTTAAGAAAAGCATCTCCTTGCGCGTTAGCCTTCCCGCTGAAGATGGAGAGAACAATAAGACCGAAGAGTACAATTTTCCGCATAGTATAACTTTTAGTTAGACAATAGGATCAAAAAGACTTTTCAGTACGGATATAAGATAATCGGAATTAGAGGGGGATACCAGACGTGATATGGGAGCTACAAGGCTGTTGAAGAGGTTTGATTATGTAAAATTACACCAACTTGCCCATTTTCCTAGTTTTTCAGGAAAAGAATTTTTCATTCCCCGGCATTCCCATACAGAGAGTAAAGAAGTCTTTACGATTAAATTGTGTAACCTGTTCCAGACGGTTGTGACAAGGCTTTTTAAATTCCGGAGTCCTGTCTGGATTTTACTTTGTAAATTCCATCAAAATAGGATCTCCCGGCATGTTAAAGCGGCTCGTTTTATGGATTGGCTTTTACCTCCTGATTATGGGATCCGTCCCGGCCAATGATTATACGGAGCAGGGGGGGCGTGCTGCCTGGGAAAAATTGAAGCGACAGCCGGTCACGGAAAGCAGTTTTCGAACTGTATGCGACCTTATGCAGGATATCGGCAAGACCAATATTAATCTCAGTTATACGATCCTGGCAGAATATACGCCGAGGGTAAAGGCAACGGGCAACCGTGCATGGCTGCATGTTTTGCTAATGGGTTGGGCCAAGGCCAAAGAATCCCTCTACTATTTCGATGAGGCAGAGGGCCTGTACCGTCAGGCACGAGAAAATGCCGCCGGCGATACCCGGCGTACTGACGAAGCGCTGGTAGGCACGGCGCTCATGTATGCGGAATGGGGTCGGATGGATTCACTGAATAAATATGTGGCGATCGGCAAGGAATCGGCAGAGCATGCCGGCGATCGGGAGAATTTATCTTTCCTGTGCACCTTCGCGTCAATGGCGCATCTCACCGATACCTTTGCCCTGGGGCGGTCCCTGGAGCATGCCATCTGCCTGGCCACTGGTCTTCCCGATAAGAATGCCTTGTTTACAGCCCGGTACAACTATGCCGTCATGTATTGCCAGCACAATCTCCAAAAGCAGGTTGCGGAATTAGGCGACTTACTGGGACTGGCCAAAGACCCTTCGCTGAATCATCGTCCCAGGCTCTACGAGCGGACCGCTTTCTATTTCAGGAATCCGATCGCCAGCATCTACTACCAGTTGATGCAGGTAAACCTGCTGCTAACGGATTATGATAATGCCTGGAAATTTGCGGAGCTGTTTTATGATGCTACGGTAAAGCCGAACCCTACCGGTGTGCAGGCACCTTATTTCAATGCGGAGATGGCTATCATTAAAGCCTACCAGGGAGAGTTCGACAAAGCCGGGGAGTTCCTGGGGCAAAGCAGAAGCCTTTTCAACCTGCCGGAAGAAAAGATACCCTCCTCCAGTTTTTTTCTGGCTTCCGGCATGGTGGCCGAACATGAAAACCGATATGAACTGGCCTTGCACTACTATGAGGTAGCGTATAAAAAGGGAAGCACGGAAGGGTTGCACGTGATGCCGCCTGATCTGTATTATGCACATGAACTCATTGTTTCCCACCGGCTCAAAGAGGCCGGGAAAGTATTATCAGGTCTGCGCGTTTCACTGCCCGTGCGAACCTATACAGCTTATGGGTACTTCTATTATAAACATTATGCAGAGCTTTTAAAAGCGAAAGGAGATTATCCCGGCTATGGCAAGGCCCTTGAAACCTATTATTCGATCAGGGACTCGCTGACCAGCCTGAATCATTACCGGGCCATCCAGGAGATCGGGACCAGGGTCCGGATCCGGGATAAGGAACAGAAAATAATTCAACTGAATGAAGAAAAAGAAGCCAGGATCCGGAATAGCAGGCAGGAAAGAATGTACTTTATTATTTTTCTCAGCCTATCCACGTTGAGCGCATTGCTGCTGATCGGTTATTCCCGTAACCAATATCAACAGAAACGCCAGGCACAGCAGATTGCCCTGCAAAAGGAGGCATTGCAGGAGAACAAGATCCTGGAGATGGAAAAGCTGCATCGCATCGGGATCATGCAGGGTGCCATCGACGCGGAGGAAAATGAACGACATAAGATCGCCGACCAATTGCATGGGGAAGTAGGCGCCATGCTATCCCTGGCGAATCTGAATGTTTCGTCTACCCTGGAGAAAGGCAGGAACGACGAACAGGCGGAAGAAAAATTACAGAAGGCCCAGGAGATCCTTTCGACGGTTTCTACGACGATCCGGGAATTGAGTCACCGGCTGACACCGCTGGTCATCAAGAAATACGGGTTTCGCAAGGCTGTAGAAGACATGGTCGATACCATCAACCTTTCGCAGAAATTGAAACTGGAGACCGCGATCGTCGGTTTCAACAATACTTCCAGATATCCTGTCTCCTACCTGAACGATCTATACCGGATGCTGCAGGAATTACTGCACAATATCCTCAAGCATGCGAAGGCTTCCTATGCCATGCTGGAATTGGTGGAGCATAAGCAGCAGGTATCGATCCTGGTGGAAGACGACGGGATTGGTATAGATGTAGACAAGTCTATGAAAGGCAATGGATTAGATGCCATCCAATCAAAAATTGCATATCTTAACGGTCATATTGAAATCAGCAAAAAGAAGGATGGTGGCACCCTGATCGTTATCGAATTGCCCATAAATTGAAACCATGCCCCTGAGACTCATCATCGCGGACGATCATCCTCTCCTGATAGACGGGGTAAGTAAGATCCTGTCGGAAATCGAGGATATCGAGATCCTTGAGCCTGCAGGGAACGGACGGCAATTAATGACCAGGCTCCGGACGACGGCTGTCGACCTGGTACTACTGGATCTTCATATGCCGCATATGGACGGGATCGAAACCCTGAAAATCCTCAGAACCGAATTTCCACGGTTAAAAGTGCTGGTATTCACCAGCTACAATCAACCCAAATTGATCCTGGAGATAAAAATGCTGGGGGCCAAAGGGTATTTGTTAAAGAACAGCACATCCACNNACATCCACCACATTAAAAGAAGCGGTAAGGACTTTAATGTCCGGAGGAACCTGGTTCCAGGACGAACCACCTCCACCCCCGATGTCCGATTATTTTATAGATGACTTCATGAAGAAATACCAGATCACCCGCCGGGAAGTGGAGGTCATCCGGAAAATCGCCGAAGGATTCACCACCATAGAGATTGGCGAACAATTATTCGTCAGTAAGTTCACGGTTAATGCGCACCGCCGCAATATTTGCCGTAAACTCGATATTTATACGCCCGTCGGCCTGGTCAAGTTCGCTAAAGTTCACGGGCTGGTTTAGAGAAACCGCCCCACACTCCCCTATTTTACGTAAGATCATTTGTTTCATTCCCTCATAAATAGTTACGACTAACTATTTACTTTTTTTTCAGATTGAAGGATATTTGCCCTGAATGATCCTTACCCTTCCTATCCTTTATAAATTCTATATCCCTTATACCCTCCTCAACATCCTTCCTGGAACCATGTATTCTGACTAACGACTTGTACGCGCTGATAACCATTTTGTCATTTATAAAAAACCAATTATGAGCACAAGAGCATTCCTTCTTGTATCGGGTATCTTTTTATTTAGTTGCAGGGGATTGGGCCAGGGTATCCAATTGGGTGCAGAAGCAGGTTTGAACGTATCAGGAGCCAGCGCCACGGAGCCAGGTGTCGTCTTTCACGGCAGTCCGGGGATCCGGTTTGCGATCGGGGGATTCGCCGACATCGCCTTGCCTGATAAAATGTTTTCGATCCGCCCGAAGCTCCTTTTTTCCAGGGAGGCCTACGCTCCGATCCTGTTCGGGGACAAAACGCCCATTGCCATCTCTTATATCAACATACCCATTCCTGTCATCTATCATTCCATGCTGGCCGGCAAAAAGCTCTTCTTCGGTCTTGGCCCTTATTTCGGTTATGCGTTATCGGGAAAATACACATCCCAGGGGGTGACAACCAAGATTGCATGGGGCAGCGATCCTGCCACCGATGACGGGAAAAGACTGGATATCGGCGTCGATGTGCTGGCGGGTTATCAACTGGAGCAGGACATTTCGCTGACCGCTAAATTCGACTGGGGTCTTAAAGACATATCGGCAGAGCCCTCGTTCTACAAGGTTCATACACGAAACTTCGGTCTGACCGCTTCGTATCTACTTTTTAGCAAATAAGGCAAAAGAAGGTTTTCAGAGGTTTACCACAGGGCAGAAGGCCGGCATCCGGGAGGATACCGGGCCTGTTTTCCCTACCAGGATAAGAGCCGCCCAATAGTAGGGTAATTTTTACAATTTTCGCGGTTTGAGTAAGATTGTCTCCAGATGAATATTTTGCAATTAGCCCCCAATTTTNNTAAAAAGACTTATTAGACACCATTAAACATAAAACAATCATAATCAATAATATAATGAGTATGTTATACACATTATATTAATTTATAATGTATCATTGAATATATTTTTTATATTTTTTATATATCTTCCCGGAGTGAATGAATTCATAAGCATTTTAAATAATATGAAATCCCCGGAATTATGAGAAAAATCACGATTAGAAGCTTTTTACCATTCTTCATCCTGGTTGCAATAGCCATTGCCGCGACATTTGTTCCCAGCCTGCCATCGACTTTCGATGACACAAAATATAACCAGGCCGATATAACCTGGTTATTGGTTGCAACGGCCCTGGTCTTCTTAATGACTCCTGCGCTGGGGTTTTTTTACGGTGGGATGGTCAATCGTAAGAATGTGCTTTCCACGATGATGAAAAGTGTGGTCGCGGCAGGAGTGGTGGGGGTTCTGTGGATCGTGGTGGGCTATAGCCTGTGTTTTGGCGATACGGTCCATGGGGTGATTGGAAANNCTTGGGTTGCGGCGCCCACGATCCCCAAGTCTTTATTCTCAATATTCCAACTGATGTTCGCCATTATCACCCCCGGGTTGGTGGTAGGGGCAATTGCCGAGCGGATGCGTTTCTCCGCCTATGTGCTGTTCACGGTGCTATTCAGCCTGCTGGTCTATGCACCGCTGGCTCAC
>PLXD01000044.1 GCA_003151295.1 Chitinophagaceae bacterium
ATTTGCTCTTAACATGACACCATAGGAACGGGACGATGGATTCGTATTCCCCAAATCACTGGTCGTACCGCCATTTTGGAATCCATAACCGCTCGCAGAAGTAAACTGTTCCGCATCCGCATCTTTGATGGTCCGGTAGATATAGAACAGGTTTCTTCCGAATACCGAAAGGCTCATATTGGTTGCATGCATCTTATTGAGAACCGATTGAGGAAACGAGTAAGCAAAACTGACCTCACGGAATTTAAAGTAGGTGTTTTTTGCTACGTAGTACATTTCCAGATCACCCTGCGTAGGTCCTACACTTGCCAGGCTGGCATCCTCAGAATTGAATTCCGTACGATAATAATACGCGGAAGAAACCACCACGGTATTAGGCGTTCCGTCCAATTGTACTCCTTTCAGGAGCATCCCGTTGTCGTAAACACGCTGTCCCGAAGGGCCCTGACCGGCACCGGTCTGAACACCCTGGATAGCGCCACCGTTGGATATCTGATAGTACTTAAGACCGCCATGCGCGGCATCCGTGGCCTGTAAGGTGTTTTTGGTATAACCCAAAGCCGTCAGCCACTGTAAGGCCTTTGTCGATTCGGATCCGCCGATTTTGTAATCGATGGAGAAATTCAGGGCGAAATTCTTGTACTTGAACGTATTCCTAAAGCCGCCTACCCCTGTTTCCTGCGAGTTACCTACATTTTGCAACTGCTGATAGTTCTCGAGGTAAAGTCCATTCGCGCTAATCGTATTCTGTCCTTTGGTCTGATAAAAGGTGGGGGCCCAATAGTCACCCAGGGGACGGCCAATTTTGGCTTTGTAGGCTACTTCGCCGTCTAACGTGCCCAAGAGTAATTCGTTTTGACCGGAAGCCAGGCTTAACAATTTGTTTGTGTTATGGGTAAAGTTCAGGATTACTGACCATGTGAAATTCTTTGTCTTGATGGGTGTTGCGGTCAAATTGATTTCAATACCGGCGTTACTCAACGAACCGGCATTCTGGAGGATGCTGGTAGCGCCCGTGGTATTCGGAAGGGTCAGATTGGTGATCTGGTCGGTGATCTTATTGTAATAGTAAGTAAGATCAAATCCCAACCTGTTCTTCAATAGCTGACCTTCTACGCCGGCCTCCGCTTCATGCCTCTTTTCAGGTCTGATAAATTCATTACCGTAAGGGCCCGTATTGACTGTTGTATACGGATACCCTCCGACGCTTGCCAGACCATAAGAGACATTTGAAATGTATTTCTGCGGATAGTTACCCACCAACCCGTAAGATACACGAGCTTTCAGGTAATTGAACGTTGCGGGTAATTTCAACGCGTCAGATAGTATATAAGACAGGTTTACGGCAGGATAATAGAAGGTGTTGTGTCCGGGAGGCATGGTAGACGTTCTGTCCTGTCTCAAGGTTCCTTCTAAAAACAAATAGTTCTTATAGCTCAGGTCTACGATTCCAAACAAGGCATCTTTTAACAAATAACCTTGCGCAGAAGTAGCCGTCACAGGGTTGACGGATGCAGACAGGTCGAACTTGTTTTCAACGCTTAGGCCTCCGTTGGTGGTGAGACTATTGGTTAGTGTTTTTTCATACTGAACCGTATACCCTACAGAAGCATTCAGGTTGAAATCTTTTACGATGTTCTTGGTATAGTTCAATTTTGCATCCCCATAATAGATTTCATCGTTGAAAGTTCCTACGCTATAGCTGCCGGAATTACCCAGTGACAGGGGGACCTGGGTTCTGCCGTCGTTATAGGTGAGCGTATTGGTGAAATCCGTTGAGGTTCTTACCGTAAAGAGGAAGTCCTTGTTTACTTTCCAATCGGCTTTTATCACGCCATTGATCCTGTTTTCATTTTCATCTTCGTTGTTGGCCTCCCGGTCATACACATAATCCGCGGTACCGTTCTTAAAGTTGCCGAACGAGATGTTTTCACCAGGCGTCAAGCTTTGGTTTGTGCCGGTCACATATTTGTAACCCAGGCTTGTCTGGGCATTTTTTCTATACCAGCTTCCGTTATCCGCCGGGCCCAGCATACCGCCAAAGCCAAGGAGAATACTGCCCGTACCGGTTGGGCGGTCGTGAATATGCCAGTTGAAATAATTGATGATCGTTTGAATGGTGAGATCGGGTGTCAGCCGGAATGTGTTGTTCAAACTAAAATTGTGTTTGTCATTGCGGGCATTCAAAGCCAACCCTTCCGAATGGTTATAGGTGTAAGAAAACCTTGTCGTGGTTTTGTCTGTATTGTTTGTAAACGCAACATTGGTCGTTTGGTTATGTGCGGTCTGCCAGGTGTCCTTATAGCTGTTTTTTTGCGGGAGATAAGGTCTCACCTGGTGGTCCCAGTAAATGGTAGGCTGACCATCATATTTCGGGCCAAAATAAAGATTGGGCGTCGTACTGCCGCCCGTATTGATCGAATTTACCAGACTGCGATAGGTTGTCCCATTGTAAGTCACATGATCCCAACCCGCTGAGTCCAACCCATTTTCGTTGGAAGCATTGATATTGCCCGTGTGCAAAGTTGAATAGTCGATAAAATGGCCGGGTCCCCTGTATGTTTGAAACCGGGGCATATAGGCAATATGATCTTCGTCGTAATAGGAAATGAACTCGATGCCAAATCCCTTTTTGCCTTTACCGGATTTTGTGGTTAACAGGATAACCCCGTTCGAAGCCTCGGAACCATATAGGGCAGCGGCAGCGGCCCCTTTCAGAACCGTAACGCTTTCCACGTCTTCCGGGTTAATTTCCGAAATACCGTTATTGCCGATACGACCGCTGTTCGTGTTAAAGTCCCCGTTTCTTGCAGGTACCCCGTCAATAATCAATAAGGGCTGTTGTTGGTAATTGATGGAAGAAGCGCCACGGATAATAACGCCTACACCACTGGTTGCACCACCTGGCGCTGCGGCGATTTTTACGCCCGGTATGTCTCCATAAAGAGCCGTAATCACATTGGTAGCTCCCGCGTCACCGATTACATCTGATTTTATGGTGGTGGTTGCATAACCCAAAGCTCTTTTTTCTTTATTAATACCCAGCGCTGTCACCACCACCTCGTCCAATGCTTTCCCGCCGGGCTGCAGTTGTATGGTAATGGTTTCGTCGTTGTCAATGACCATTTCTTTGGTCTGGTAACCCACATGCGAAATAACAATGGTTGAGTGAGCAGGTACTCTCAGCGAAAATTCGCCGTTTGCGTTAGAACCGGTCCCTGAACTTGTCCCTTTTATTCGAATGCTGGCTCCAATCAATGGCTGATTTTTTTCATCCGTAATCCGTCCTTTCACGACGATATCAACCACTGAAAAGTCAGCAGAAGATATAACCACCAGGTTATTATTCATTATTTTGTATTTGAGCAAAGTGTTCTGGAACGCTTTGTCAAGCACTTCTTCAATAGACGCAGCAGACATTTGCAAATCCACCTTTTTGTGCTGGGGGATGGCAGCATCATAATACAAAAAGTGGTAATCGGTCTTTTTCTCGATCGTGGAGAAAAGTTTCTTCAGATCCATGTTTTTTACCGAAAGGTCAATTTTCTCCTGCGCGACACCATTTGCGTATGTCTGTACGCAGACGGCAAATAGTAAGAAAGTAGAGATTTTCATGGTAAGAAAAAGGAATTTCAGTTTTGGTAATGGCGCTAAATAATTTAGCGTAGCAGTTTTATACTTTTTCATACTTTTGTAATGCTTATAGATAAAAAGATGAGAATCCGCCTAATCTTCCAAATTTGAACGGGTTCTTGTTTTGGTTCGTAAGTATCAGGGAGGTGTTAGCGCACCTCCTTTTTTTGTAAATGTTTTTTATTTTCTCATACGCAGACTGTTTTATTATTTGAAAAATATTAATTGAATAACTATGGGTAAAAAATAGAGGCAGTACCCCCGCCTTATTAAGGTGTAAATGTGAGGGAGGCATTGTCAATTTTTCTCAGGGTTTTATAAGCATCCCCGAATCCAATAGTCCTGTACAACTTACAGGGGTGATCGGATAACGGCGTTCAGTTTGGCAAATGACTTTTTGGCAGCAACCCTGCTACTTAATGTAAAGTATTACTGCATTATTGTCCATGCTGATTTCAAAGGGATAAGTAGCTTGTAATTCATTCAGCGCCTGGCGAAGCGTTTCATTGGTGAAGGCCCCGGTAAATCTTAAATCCTTCAGGCGGTCGTCTT
>PLXD01000497.1 GCA_003151295.1 Chitinophagaceae bacterium
ATATACTTTTTCTCCTAAAGCGCTTTACCGGCGTTTCCGGTCTACTTCGAATTATACTTCCCGGTGGATGAATTTGATGCGGGCTATTTCCTCCGAGGGCTACGGCCGTCTGCGTTTTTTCCGCCGGGTGCGTGAAAACCTTATTAACGACCAGACATTCAGGCAGTATTTTGAGGGAGAATCACAAGAGCTGCCGGAATTTTATACCCATATAGTAAAAAAGGACCTGGGCTTATGGTGGCAGTGGCTTCCCCAGGGCGCAATGCAACACGACTCTAATGCCTATCTGAATAAAACGGTGAACGTTAAGGCTGCGCAACCTATGGTGCAAAGTATGGCATAGTGACGCGAACCTCGTATCAGTACACAAGATGCGATCGCAAAGCTCGGCCCCATTTTCAATAAATACAATCTTTCCTATCCTTACGACAAACTTTCAGATGCAAGTTGTGCTGAAGTGATTATGGCGAATCGCCTTGGTAGAGCCTCTTGAGGTCAGATTTATTTTGAAAAACATCCACTAATGGTTTTTTATGAATAGTTCCGTTCAATTACCCGTCATCAAAATAACCGGAGATTCAATGAATTCCGGGCCGGATATGCTTGCCATTGAAGAACCTTGCAGTAACGATGCGAACCCCTGGTGATGATGGTGAGTTGGCTTTAGGGTTTCTTTTTACGGAAGGTATTATTGCAAATCATTCCGATGTAAATAATATTGACCACGTTTTTACGGCTTGTTATGAAAATAGACGAAATGTAATACAGGTTACATTGAATGACGGAGTCATACCCAATCTTCTGCAGGCAGAGAGGAATTTTTATACGACCTCCAGTTGTGGCGTATGCGGAAAAGCTTCCATCAATGCCATTCGAACGGTCGGTTCTTTTGAAGCCCAGCTCTGGGATAGAGAACCTTTAAATGCCAGCCTAATCCTTTGCCTACCGGATATACTGGTAAACCAGCAGCAGACATTTGCTTGTACAGGCGGTTTGCATGCTGCTGCATTGTTTAATGAAGAGGGTGAAGTACTCCTGGTAAGGGAGGATGTAGGAAGGCATAATGCATTGGATAAATTGAGCGGCGCTGCTTTACCGGCTAAAATGTTGCCGCTTTCACATTCTATCCTTTTGCTCAGCGGAAGGGCCAGTTTTGAACTCGTTCAAAAAGCTGCCATGTCGGGAATTCCAGTGATTGCCGCGGTTGGGGCCCCTTCGAGCCTGGCGGTTTCGCCGGCTGAGGAGTTTGGTATTACCCTGATCGGGTTTCTCAGAAATAACCGCTTCAATATTTATTCAGCAACGCACCGCATTAAAATACCGGTTCATAAAAATACGTATCAAGGGTAATTCATTGCGCTATCGGCTGACACGGCCGGAAGTTGAACGGGTTACATCGAAAGGGTATGTAGAGGAGAAGATCAAAGTGAATATTATCCCAATCCTATATTAAAAAATTCTTTATGAGCAATAAAGACAAGGAACAACCGGCCGCTGAGAATCCCGAACATTTATCAGATCTGATAGTGTCCGATCCCAAAAACTGGGCAGCGGGTCTTCCCGGGGTGATAGCCGCCATGAGTGATGTTTTTGCGGAAGCAGGCCCCCTGAGAGGTTTGAAGGGATTGTCTAAAATGAATCAGAAAGGTGACTTTGATTGTTCGAGCTGCGCTTGGCCGGACGAGGATGGGGACCGTTCCCCGATTGCGGCCTACTGCGAGAACGGCGCCAAGGCCCTTGCGGAAGAAGCGACGAAAAAGAAGCTGATGACTGATTTTTTTGCAAAGAACCCGGTAAAGGACCTGGCGGGCTTGTCTGATATGGAGATCGGGAAAAAGGGCAGGNNGGGGCAGGATAGCCTTCCCGGTGTACCTGTCGAAGGGTGGGACGCATTTCCAGCCGATCAGTTGGGAGGAAGCGTTTAGGAAGGTGGCGGAGACGCTGAATGATTTGGATTCTCCTGACGAGGTTGCCTTTTATACTTCAGGACGCTTGAGCAATGAGGCTTCTTTTATGTATCAGTTGTTCGTCCGCGAATATGGAACGAACAATATGCCTGACTGTTCTAATATGTGCCATGAATCCAGCGGGGTGGCCCTCCTGGAAACCATAGGGTTTGGAAAGGGCTCGGTTGTCCTGGATGATTTTGGAAAAGCAGATGTAATTGTGATGATGGGAATAAACCCGGCTACCAATATGCCTAGAATGTTGGATTCCCTGCAAAAAGCGAAAGATAATGGTGCAAAGATTATTGCCATAAATCCTTTGCAGGAGGCGGGCCTGATCGCCTTCAATAATCCCCAACAGGTCAAAGGGATGGTAGATAGTGTATTTAACGTAAGTACTACGAAGATGGCCGACCTTTTTTTACAGGTCAGGATCAATGGGGATATGGCCGCCCTCCAGGCGATAGAAAAATTATTATACCAGGCTGAAAGAGAAAACCCGGGAACCGTATTCGACCAGGAATTCGTTGGAAAAAATACGGTTGGCTACGAAGGGTTGATGGCTCATTTGGAGGAGCAATCCCTGGAAGATCTGGCGGGTGCGGCAGGTCTTTCGGTTGAACAGTTGGTGGAGGCGGCCGGGATCATGCAGGATAAGAAGAAAATCATTATTTGCTGGGCGATGGGTATCACGCAGCATAAAAATGGGGTGGACACGATCAAAGAGATTGTGAACCTCGTTCTTTTAAAAGGAAGCTTGGGTAAGCCGGGTGCGGGTCTGTGGCCGGTGAGGGGCCACAGTAATGTGCAGGGCAACCGGACCATGATGATATGGGAAAAGCCCCCAGCCTGGTTCCTGGATAAATTAAAGGAAGTGTTCGGTTTTGAACCGCCCCGTGAACATGGGGTGGATGTGGTGGATTGCATAAAAGCCATGCATGCGGGCAAAATAAAAGTGTTTTTCGCCATGGGGGGTAATTTTCTTTCTGCTACCCCGGATACGGCCTATACAGCGGAGGCCATGCGGAAATTGAAGCTGACGGTCAGTGTTTCTACCAAACTGAACCGCACGCACCTGGTGCATGGCGAAGAAGCTATTATTTTCCCAACACTGGCGCGCAGTGATAAGGATGTGGTTGACGGTGTTGAACAATTTGTGAGTTGCGAAAATTCCATGGGTGTCGTACAGATGTCCAAAGGCATACTGAAACCGGTATCGAAAGATTTGCGCAATGAAACACAGATCATTTGCGAAGTGGCAAAAGCAACGCTTGGAGACCGGACCAAAGTTGATTGGGACCGTTATGGGAAAAGTTATGATGCCGTGCGGGGCCTGATCGAATGGTTCATTCCTGGATTTGAGAATTATAATCAAAGGGTACGGGAACCCGCCGGTTTTTACCTGCCCAATGGTCCTCGTGCAGGAAAGTTCTCAACGGAGCTATATGGGAATAAAATGCCTTTCAGCATCTGCCGGTTGCCGAAGATTACAATGGAAACGGATGACTACAGGATGGCTTCGGTCCGCAGCCATGACCAGTTCAATACGACCATTTATGGAATGAATGATCGTTACCGGGGGATTCATGGGGAAAGGCGGGTCATTTTTATGAATGAAAAGGACATCTTGGATGGCGGGTTCCAGGCTGGTGAAAAAGTTGACTTGTTTAATTATTACGAAGGGGTGGAACGGATCGCCCGGCTATTTATCATTGTGCCTTACAATATTCCAAGACGTTGTACGGTGACTTATTATCCGGAAACAAATGTATTGGTGCCGATAAACAGTGTCGCCGAAAAAAGCAATACCCCAACCTCTAAATTGGTGCTGATTAAAATAAGAAAGCATGTCCCGGTTATCCTGGTTCTGCGGGACTGATCGGGATAAGGTTTTGTTGATCGGGAACAGTGGTTTGCCCGGGCAGGATTTCCTTAAGATAAATCCGGTAGAATTATTTTCCGGACATTTAACATGGGAATGGCTATTCTTATCGGTTTATGGATTTATGATGAACTATCATTTAATAGGTGTTTTCACCAATGTGCCCGATAAAATATATTTCGGGACAATCGGGGGTAAACTATGAATTTGGAAGTACGGTGGGCTGGTAATTTATTGAAGGATGTGCTGATGGAGTCTCCCCATTGATCAGCATCTCGTAGTTGCCATTGTCTTTTAACTGTTTTCCGGACATGGATAGCTTGATTTCCAAATTAAAAGGGTTTTGGGTTCTGTATTCTTATTATACCGCCTGCAAAACTCTTATTGTTGCCAATTTCCACAAGAGGCCTAAAACGATTAATCTCAATAAATGATTATATTTACTTGAAACAATTTGTATTATTTTTTATTAACCTAAAATATACAGCTATGCCTAAGTATATAATTGAACGAGAAATCCCCGGTGTAGGCAAACTAAGTGCAGAACAATTAAAAGGTATTTCACAAACTTCCTGTGGAGTCCTTAACAAAATGGGTTCACAAATTCAATGGTTACAAAGCTATGTAACTGGTGACAAGATCTATTGCGTTTATATTGCTCCTAATAAGGAAATGATTCTTGAACATGCCAAACAAGGAGGATTTCCTGCCAATGTTGTAAGCGAGGTGTCAACAATTATTGACCCGACAACAGCAGAATAGTTTATTAACTTAATAAAAGGGTATGCTGCACTGAATTAGCATTATTCCTCTAATCTTCTTTAGTCATCAACTGGACAGTTTATTAATCGGCTTTTAAGGATAGAAGAAAATTTCGTTCCTTTAATCAGCAGCATTCGCCCGGTGGACGGAAAATGAAATTCCCAAACTGCGGCAATGCTAGACATTAGCGGCTATTTTTCGCAGCTACCATTCTCACATGTGACCAGTTTTTTTATCCGCCAGTGATTGTCTTAAAAAGACAACCAGCAACCCTTCGCAAACTTGTTTGCAATATGATTTTTTTTGAGTATATCCAAAGGATCGGGGCTATCCTTTTAATAGACTCCAACCCGAAATATAAAAATTTCTTACCATAAAAATTAACTTATGAAATATATATACCTATCATTTACTGTATTGTTCAACAACATAAACACCTTTCCAAGTTTGTGGAAAGTTTGGTATATGTAAATCGCTATAAACTCCCGGGGTTACAATAGGGAAAATCTTATTAAGAAATTAAAATGGAATTTTGGAGAGGCGGCTTAGTTTGAGGCGAAGGCCACCCGGTAAGGGCGGCCTTTTAAATTTTGTGCCACAAATTGCGTGTACCTTGTCCGGGACTTGGTTCGAACACCTGACGAAACTCATCGAATTCTTTCTGTATGTAAATAGCTTCAAATTATCAACGTTACATTAAGTGTGACAATGGGCCCTTCCTGGGAAAGTAGCCAAGCTAAAGTATTTCTTCCTTCGTCTTTTGGAAGTATCTCAAGAATGCATTTTTAAGGATTGTATTCCATAAAAAGACGGTATTTTATGGATTTTATTCCTAAAAATAGCTAACTTTGGCTGAAAGCGTCTCACAATGATTACAAGGGCAATTGAAGAAAATCTACTTAAACGCTTTGACTATAAAAAAGCGATTATAATTTTTGGGCCAAGGCAGGTCGGGAAAACTATTTTGGTGAAAGACCTTGTGAAAAAGGCAGACACTGAATTTGTTTACTTCAACGGCGATGAGATCGTTACCCGAAGTCTATGGCGAAATGATAACGTTGCGGCACTCATACAAAGCTTTGGAGATAAAAAGCTAATAGTTCTGGATGAAGCGCAAATGATTGAACAAATAGGAAGCATTTGCAAGCAAATAATCGACGCGGAATTAGGGATACAACTTATTCTTACCGGTTCATCCGCTCTCAATATAGCCAATCTGACCCAGGAGCCTTTGACTGGACGAAAATGGGAGTATTTTCTTTATCCTATAAGTTGTAGTGAGTTAATTCAATATGCCGGAGCTCCGGAACTATTGCGCGGGCTGCCGCAGTACCTGGTATTTGGAACATACCCGGAGGTCGTAACCAATTTGGGTAACGCGCAGCAAATATTGAATAACCTTACCAGCAGTTATTTATATAAGGACGTTTTGGCGCTCACTGGCATAAAAAAGCCACTGCTATTGGAAAAGATCCTGAAAGCCCTGGCATGGCAGGTGGGCAGTGAGGTATCCCTTAATGAATTATCGCAAATAGTCGGGGCAGATTCTAAAACAATAGATAGCTATATTCATCTTCTCGAACAGGTGTTTGTGGTTTACAGACTGGGGGCCCATAGCGGTAATCTTCGAAACGAAATACACCGTAAAAAGAAGATTTATTTTTACGACAATGGTATTCGAAATGCCCTGATAGGTAATTATAGTATTCCGGAGAATAGAAATGACATCGGCGCCTTGTGGGAAAATTATCTGATAATGGAGAGAAAGAAACTACTGGCCTACAATTGCTATTATGGTCACACTTTTTTTGGCGTAGCAAG
>PLXD01000341.1 GCA_003151295.1 Chitinophagaceae bacterium
TATAGAATAACGAGTCCTTATTCGGTATCTGTTTTTCTATATCTCCGTTGCGGCTATTTAAAAGAAACAGCCCGCAAGATCCGTTGGAAGCTTCCTGAACGGTTATGATATGCCTGCCGTCAGCGGAAATATCCGGTGAAAAATACTTAGACCGGCTGGTGATCTTATGATCTTTGCCGGTGGCGGCGTCGAGTACCCGGATCACGCTATAATCCCGCCAGCTCCAGCGTGGATCGGTCTCATAGGCTGCATACGCGATCTTCCCATTCCGATAAGAGAAATAATTATCGAGGGATATTGACCGGGTCCGCAAAATCTGTTCCTTCCCGGCGCCCAGATCCCTGAGCATGAATACGGGAATTCGTTTGTAGCTGCTGCGGGCATATACGATCGAATCCCGCCCGATGAACTGAGGGAACTCCTCGTCGGCCACAAAATGCTTATGCGAACGGGCATAATCGGAGACGGAGTCCGTCCCTGGCGGGAGCTTAGCCGTACGCAGGAAATGTTCCAGTGCATCCCGGCGGAACTGTTCGAAGGACAGGCCGGAGTATTTCCGGATGGCGGTTTGAAGGGGATAGAACAATCCTTTAAATGAAGCGGCATCCAATGTTACTTTTTTCCAGAATTCATCCCCGTACCGCTCCCGGCCATACGATACCAGCATATACCCCATCGGATACCAATCCGGGACAAAATCCCGGAGGGAGCCATTCCGTAATTTCATCCAGGAATAATCCTTACCGGCTGACCATAGCGCGCGGTAGCCTTTGAAGAAGTAAGGTAACCTTCCCCTTGCCTGGTCGCTTACCAGGGTTTCCTGGTACACGGCATCGCCTTCCCAGAACCAATTGGGGATGGCCAGGCTGTTTGTGAGGGCCTGCCCTCCCTCCCCGAATAAATAATAAAAGGCCTTTGACAGACCTACGCGGAAATTGTTGAATTGCTGGACATGCCTGTATTCGTGGATGGCGAGCATCTTTTGCCAGGGCAGGCTACCCAGATCGAAACTATTTTGTTCGGGTGTAAGTTGGAATTCACTCCGGAAAGGCGCCAGCGCCACATAACCGTTTGGGATCGTAGTCTGGTTCCGGAATACGATATTGACCTTCTGCTGATGTCCTCCTATCGTCTCCAAGGTGGCCTTGCTGAGGGTATGAACGATGGCCGCTACCTGTTGCGCCTGTATCTCCATGCCCACCGGAAATATGATGCGTGCCGTATCCGTATTGATCTGCCGCCATTTAAGCGAGGGGGGATCGCCGCCGAATTGCTGNNACGAATACGGAAACCAATCATATCCATTTATTTTATAGAAAATTGAAATTACAATTTTCTCTTTATCTCTTACTTTCGTGTTTCCTAATTACCCCTAAGGCATACATGAAAAGGATACTGCAATGGTTGTTTCCTCCGGGAAATTATGACGCTATTCCGGCCGCCCTCGCCGGCTTCTTCATTATACATGCCTTTNNATGGGGTGTTAAATGATTACCAGGGGGTGCCTATCGCCGATTTCCCGTGTTTCTATCCCCTATTCTTGAGCGGGGTAATGTTCCTGACACAGTCGGGCGTCATGAGCTTTGCACCGGTATTGAATGGCTTACTGTTCGCCGGGCTCATCTATCTTTGCGGCTTGATCATGGAAAGGTTTTCTGTGAGGTCTAAAATCTATAAATGGGTGCTCCTGGCGATTATTGTGACCAGCCCATGCCTGTTGGAAATATATTCCATGCTTTGGTCGGAGACTTTATTCATTTTGTGGATCCTGTTAATAATGCCGGCCCTCCGTTACTATATCAGGACCCATTCCCTGCCCTCCCTGTTGTTGGTAGGTCTCATTGCCGCCCTGGCCTGTGTTACCCGGTATGCAGGTATCACCCTGGCCGGCACGGCCGGCCTCTTTATATTACTGGACGGGTCGCTGAAACCCCGGAAAAAAATAGCTCATCTTTTTCTCTTCGGATTGGTATCAGTTTCCCTGCTGGCTTTAAACCTGGTAAGGAACAGCCTGGTCAACGGCACGCTTACTGGGTGGCGGGAGAAGGGCGTTACTCCTTTCCGGCAGAACCTGCATGATCTTGGATCGGTGATTTGTGACTGGTTACCTTTTTTCAATGGTAGTTATACCGGTGCAGGAGCCCTGGCCTCGTTCTGGATCCTGCTGTTTCTCTTCTTTTTCATCAGGAGCCTCGTCAAAAAGGTCGTTTTTCCGTCCTATGAGAACATCGCTACCGCCTTTTTCATCATGTATTTCCTCTTTATAGTGATCTCGGCCACCCTTTCTAGGTTTCAGATGCTGAACAGCCGGCTGCTTTCCCCTTTATTCATTCCCTGGATATGGGGCGCCGGTTCCTGGCTGCCGCCGACCCTGGCCAGACTAAGATCGGGGAAAACATCATCATGGGAATTGTCGCCGGGAACCTCCCTAAAGTGGAGGGGGTTGCTGATCGCAGGGTTTTTGGCTGCCGGCTGTTTCCTTTGGGGGCAGAAGCAGGTCGATTACGAGACCTGGGATGGGGTGAAGGATGCCGGTATCCCTGGATATACGGAAGACCCTTGGCGTGATTCGGAGACCCTGAAATACATCAGGGACAACAAAGCCATGTTCGAAAATTTCGCGAAACGCAATACGCTCTATTCCAATTCCAATGACGCAATCTGGTTTTTATTGGGCTTGCATACCGACATGCTGCCTCATAAGGAGTTCAAGAAAGATATACAGGAATTCCTGGCCGAGAAAAGTTTTTATATCTTCTGGTTTAATGATGCAACAAACCCCGACCTCCTCCATATACCCTTTATCAGCGGCTATAAACACCTTGTGGAGGCCCGGCAATTCGAGGACGGGGCTGTCTACCTGTTTGTAGATCCCTAGCGCCCCGACCCGCTTTTGAGGGTTCTCCCGGGCCCATGAAATTTACGGGTCCCAATTGCGGGGTATCCGTTATTTTTGGTAAATATGCTATTACTACTAGCCGTAGCCATCGCTCCGGGTCTCGCTATTTGCCTGTTGATCTATTCAAAGGATAAATACGATAAAGTTCCTTTGCGAACACTGGTGATTTCGTTCGTGCTGGGCATGGTAGCCNNTAGCCACGATTCCGGCATTCCTGGTTCAGTCGGTGCATCAAGACGTGAGGAACGGCAAAGGCCACCATTCCATCTGGGATTATGCCTGGTTTGCTTACGTGGTGGTAGCGTTCAGCGAAGAGGGCAGCAAATACATCATGTTACGCCTGTATGCCTTTCCCAAGAAAGTATTTAGCGAGCCGTTTGACGGTATCGTATATGCGGTAATGGTGGGCATGGGGTTTGCTACCCTGGAAAATATCGAATATGTAAGACAGTTCGGACTTCAGACGGGGGTGGAACGTTTTTTTCTCGCCGTGCCCGCTCATGCGGCTTTTGCCGTATTAATGGGATATTATGTGGGGCTTGCTAAATTCGATCGGGAGAGATCTTCGTGGTTGATGTGGAAGGGATTGCTGATCGCCGTCCTGTTTCACGGCAGCTTCGACTTTTTCCTCTTCCTGCAACAGAATGAAACGGCGACCCGTTATGTTTCCACAGGATTATTGTCATTCGGGGCCTTTGCCTCTTTTTATATCGCCGTGAGGCTGGCCATGCGTTCGATCAGGATGCATGCGCAATTATCGCAGGATGAGATCCTGGGAATGGATCCTTTTGAATAAAAGAGAATATATGAACAATGAATTATCGATCCGGTTTGCGGAGCTTGACGATCTTAATGCCATCGGTTTCCTCGCCCAGCAGATCTGGCCGCAGACCTACGGCAAAATATTGGAACCCGCACAATTGAGCTATATGATGAACCTCATTTATAGCCCAGCCTCATTGAGGCGTCAGATAATAGAGGACAGGCATCAATTCCTGGTCGTGGAGGACAACGAGGAACCGGTGGGATTTGCTTCGTATTCCCTTATCGGAGAACCGGGCGTTTATAAGCTGCAAAAGATCTATGTATTACCCGACCGCCAGGGGAAGGGAATGGGAAAAGCGATCCTGGATTTCATCCTGGGCGAAATAATACCCCAAGGAGCTGTGGCACTGCAATTGAATGTCAACCGGTATAATAAGGCCCGTGATTTCTATGAACGTATGGGGTTCTCTGTCATCCGGGAGGAGGATATCGATATCGGCCAGGGGTATTTTATGAATGATTATGTGATGGGAAAAAAACTCTAAGGCTCCGGCACCACCGGAGGTAAGAAGTCGGCCTCTATACCCATTGCCGCCTGCTTCATTTTATGCGCGGTGTGATGACCGACATATTTCTCGATCCTCTTTTCAACAAAATATATCAAAGGCGTCAGCACAATGGCTACAGTGAATTTATAGATATAATTCATCAGGCCAATGGCCAGGATCAATTGCCAACTGAAATAAGAACTGAAGGCGATGAACAGGACGATATAGCTGTCAACCAGTTGGGAGACCAGCGTAGAGCCGGTAGCCCGTAACCATAGATGTTTATTACCCGTCCTCTTTTTGATCTGGTGAAATACCGTCACGTCCACTACCTGGCTGACTAAAAAAGCGACCAGGCTTCCAAGGATGATCCGCATGTTTTGTCCGAAAATAGCATTGAATGAGTCCTGGATATTGGGCACCCCCTGCTTGCCGCTACTCGCGAGCCATACGTCTGCCGGAGGGATGCCGATGGCCATGTAATACATCAGAAAGGCGTAGGATATAAGGATCACGGCTGTTATGGAGATCCTTCTCACTGCCTTGGGTCCGAAAAACTCATTGACGATATCGGTGATCACGAATTCGAGCGGCCAAAGCAATACACCGCAGGTGAGCGTAAAGGACATTCCGCTTTGCCCGAAGAGCGTGAAATTGGCCGGGTGTATTCCAAAAATTTTTTCCAGGGAGAACAATTTGGTGCCGATGGCCTCCGCGNNGGAAAAGTTTGGTAGGTCTGTCTTTAAGAATGGCTTGGATCATTTTTTCAGAATAAATATTAACTGGAGTGCAAAAAATATAAAATTAGTCGTCATCAGCCAGCGTGGAAAAAGAATAGGCAGCTTGTTCCGGGTAAAGAACAAAACGCCCAGCCAAAGGCTCGTCACCCCATTCACGATAACGGCGAGCACGCAACCCAGGATGATGATCAGGGATACGATCTCACCCTGCAAGGGTCGGGGCAACCATAGAATGACCATCGTCAGCAGGAAGCAAATATTGCAAATGAATGCCACCCGTAATAAAATTCGCAATAAATACATAATGGCACCAAAAATCTGTAATTATGGGCAAAATACCATTATTTTGCCGGGAATATTTACCTCACCGATTATGAACCTGAATTTGTTAAAAAAGGCGCTCCCGCATCTTATCGCCATCGTTATTTTTTTAATAGTAGCGGTCGTTTATTGCAGGCCCGCCCTGGAAGGTAAGGTCGTCTTTCAGCACGATATGCTCGGATACAAGGGGATGGCACAGCAATCCTTCGAATATAAAGAGAAATACGGTCATTTCCCTTTGTGGACGGAAAGCATGTTCAGCGGGATGCCCGCCTATAATATAGCCATGGATTCCAAGTCCAAAATATCGATCGGCTGGCTCAGTTATATATTGACATGGGGACTTCCCAAACCCATCAGCTTCTTTTTCCTGGCCTGTGTGTGTTTTTATATCCTGACACTGGTCTTGCGGATCAATTCCTGGATCGGTATTCTTTCGGCCCTCGCCTATGCCTGGTCCACTTATGACCCGATCATCGTCGTCGTCGGGCACGAGACAAAGATGATGGCGATCGCGTATGCGCCGGGAGTAATTGCCGGCCTGCTGATGATCTTTCAACGAAAATGGCTTTTAGGGGCTGCCCTCCTAACTTGTTTCTTTTCCTTCCAGGTTGGGACCCAGCATTTGCAGATAGTCTATTATACCCTGATCAGCGCGGGCTTGCTGACCTTGTTCTACCTGGTCTATAGCTGGCAGCAAAAACAGATTAAGGACGCGCTTATCGGCGTCGTTATTGCAGCTGTCTCCGGGGCGATCGGCTTTGCTACTTTTGCTGTCAGCAATCTGCCTGTTCAGGAGCTTGCCAAGGAGACTATGCGCGGAGGAAGGACGGAATTGACGGGAGCCAGTAACACCAATAAGTATATTTCCAATAATGGATTGAGCAAAGATTATGCTTTCGGCTGGAGCTATGGTATCGCGGAGACCTTCACTTTAATAGCCCCGGAAGCTTTTGGGGGTGGCAGCAGTGGAAAGGAGATCACCGGCAATTCAAAATTCGTCGATAAGATGACCGAGGCCGGTGTACCCGAAGACAATGCCCTTCAAATGGCCAACGGATATGCCTATTGGGGCGCTCAGCCGTTTACGGCCGGTCCGGTCTACCTGGGGGCGGTCTG
>PLXD01000264.1 GCA_003151295.1 Chitinophagaceae bacterium
GAAGAACGGGAACCTCATTAACAAGCAGGGAGGGTCCTTTTTTTTCATCGCTACCCTGATCGTGGACCTGGAACTCGAATATGAAGACCCTTTCGCCGGGGATTTTTGCGGTACCTGCAGAAGATGTATAGACGCCTGCCCTACAGGAGCCATCCTGGATGATAAAGTGGTAGATGGAAGCAAGTGCATCTCCTATTTTACGATTGAATTGAAAGAGCTGCTCATACCCGAACCCATGAAAGGGAAATTCGACGACTGGATGTTTGGCTGCGATACCTGCCAGGACGTATGCCCCTGGAACCGGTTTTCCAAACCCGCCACCGGAATGGAATTCTCACCCATCCCGGAGATCCTGAATTTCAGCACCTCGGACTGGGAAGAGCTCACAGAAGAGAACTTTAAAAAAGTATTCCGCCATTCTCCCCTGAAACGCCCGAAGTTTGCGGGTATCCGACGCAACCTGCACTTTATACAATCGCCCGTATCTTCACCTGATTCGCCGCCCTCCTCTTCATCATCCTCTTCTTCGTCATCATCCTCTTTGTCTGCTCCTTCCTCTTCTATTTCCCCATGATGAACGCCAGTTTTATACCGGCGAAGAGCAGGTGCTGCGCATTGCCGATATTATTTTTCAGCAGATCGGTCAACCCGTACTGGATTTGCGGGCCAAGCTGCAGGTGGTTACCGGCAAAAGGAAGTCCGAACATGATGGCCGTAGATACGCTCATTTGCGTCTTTCTGAAAAGGAAATTGCCTTCTTTATAATAGGCACCTGAAGTTCCGTCGAAAGAAAGCGAATTGATCCCGATCAGGCTCGAAATTGAAAATCCGGTCTCCCAGTATACCGGTAGTTTGCGGATACGGGTAAATTGCCATTGAATGGACACCGGTAATTCCAGCGAATGGTATTGTTCCTTTTGAATATCTTCATTGCCCTTACCGTAGGCCGGCGTGCTCGTCTGCAGGTTGGCGTTTGTGGGCCGCAGAAGGGCTAAACTATATGCGTTATAATTACCAGCGGGCAAAGGAGATATGGGTCCTCCGGTTTGAATCGTTGTCGAATAATAATGGTAGGATAGTCCGATGGAGAAAGATATTTTACGGGTAAGGGGCCTTACTCCAAAAATTCCAGCTGCAAAAGAAATATCCTGCCGGATCGTCGATGGAACGATCTGCCATCCTGGAGGATAAGCCGCAAAAGTACTGGCAAATGTCGACCGCTCTGCTGCGGTAGACGGCTTGAACAAAGACCTGTCCATGGCAGAGATGCCGCTGCCGGCAGTCAACCCGATCTTCCAGGGATGGGTAATCTTACTCTTATTCTGGCCTGCGATCTTTTTATCGGGATTGCTTATGTTCTCTTTAGCCGCCGGGGGGATCGCTTTTACCAGGGAAGCAGCAGCATCTCCCTGACCCGCCGATTTTGGAATATCTTTTTTTACGGAAGATTGCGTATCGGGGAGTGACTGCTGCGCATCGGACAGGGACTGTTGCGGTTCCTGTTCGCCCCCGGCGCCATCAAGGGCTTTATGGCCCCTTCCTGTAATTTTGGAGGATAATTTTACTCTTGCAGTTTGTTTTGACGAGACAGCATTTTCTGTTGACGAGATATCGTTTTGTTTTGAGGAGATATCGGCTGCTTTCGACGAGGTATTTGAGGTTGTTTTTGACGGAATATCTGACGCCCTATTTGATGGGATATTCGCAGATGCATTTGAAGGGAACTCTGCGGGCGCAATTGATTGAGTTGCAGGAAGAGGACCTGAAATATCTTTTTTCACGGAGTTGTCTTTCCCCGCAAGGTCAGCAGGTGCGGAAAGCGGCTGCGTTCCGGATCTTTGAGTGGATAGGGACGGAGAAGACCGCATCTCCCGCGTCATATAGTACCCTCCCGCCAGCATGATCCCGGCTAGTAAGAAGAACCAAAGAAAGGGAACCCTACGCTTTTTGTCCTTTCGGATCTTCTTTTCCACATTCTCCCAGACGGCTTCAGAAGGGTTGAAACTTAACTCCTCCATCTTCTGTTGCACCTCTTTCTCGAATTTAGGGTCGTGCATACGTTTCTGTTTTGGTTATTGCTGACAATTTATTTATCCAGCTTATCAGCAAAGCTCGGGCCCGGGCATATTGAGACCTGGAAGTTCCTTCGTTGATGCCCAGGATCCTGCCTATTTCCACATGACTATAACCTTCTATTGCATGTAAGTTGAAGATGGCCTGGTAGCCCGGGGGCAACTGGCGGATCAATTCTGCCAATTCCTTGGCATCCAGGGAAACTGCGGGGTCGTCATTGGAAACAGGGTGCATGCCGCCTTCGGTGAAAAGCAATTCAGTCTGATACCGGCTTTGTTTTTTCAGGTAATTAATGGCCGTATTGACCATGATCCGGCGGATCCATCCCCCCAGTTCGCCTTCAAATTTGAATTGATGCAAATTTTTGTAAACCATGATAAACCCCTCCTGAAGCACATCTTCCGCATCCGTCATGGATTTGGTATAGCGATAGCACACCCCCAGCATTCCGCTCGCAAAATGCTCATACAGTTGTTTTTGTGCAACTATATCTCTTCTTAAACAGCCTTTTACCAACTGGTGATGATCCATTAACTCCTTTGCTTAGCATTGACAAATAATGTATACGAACCGTTGCATCCGGTTTTTCCCAAGCCGTTCGCGAAGCCTACCTTTGACAATTCATATGAACCAATCATTAACAGAAAGGGACAGACAGGTGATCTGGCACCCTTATACACAGCATAAGAACATGCTATCGCCCGTTCCCATCGTCCAAGGCAAAGGTAGTCTGTTATTCGATGACAAGGGCCGGGGCTATATCGATGCCATCAGCAGTTGGTGGGTGAATATCCATGGACATGCGCATCCGTATATTGCAGAAAAGATCTATGAACAGGCACTGAAACTGGAGCATGTTATTTTTACCGGGTTTACCCATGAACCGGCCGTGCTTTTGGCCGAAAGGCTGTTGAAAATATTACCCGGTGAATTCTCCAGGATCTTTTATTCCGATAATGGGTCCACTGCTGTAGAAGCGGCTATTAAAATGGCGATCCAATATTGGCGTATCCAGGAAACAGCTACAAGTCAGTCAAGGCACGCTCCCCCCGGAATAAATCCGGGAATAGCAGCACCGCATTCAAAACCCAGGAATAAAATACTGGCTTTCAGGCATTCCTATCATGGCGACACCTTTGGGGCCATGAGTGTCAGCGATCGTAGTGTCTTTACGGCGGCCTTCCGGGATTATCTATTCGAAGTAGTCTTTATAGATACCCCGACTGCCGATAACTACCTTGAGATCATCGAACAAGTCCGGCAGGAAGCAGGTCAGATAGCCTGTTTCATTTATGAGCCTCTGCTGCAGGCAGCCGGGGGTATGCGAATCTACGAGGCCGAATTCCTGGATAAACTGCTGGAAGCGGTCCGCTCGGACGGTATTCTCTGCATAGCAGACGAGGTGCTTACCGGATTTGGACGCACGGGCAGACTTTTCGCCTCGGAATACCTGCAAAACAAGAGCGATATTATTTGTTTGAGCAAAGGATTGACGGGGGGCACGATGGCATTGGGAGTGACCGCCTGTTCCCAACGCATTTTCGACGCGTTCCTCAGTGACGACAAAATGAACACTTTTTTCCACGGTCATTCATTTACCGCCAATCCCCTCTCCTGCTCTGCGGCCCTGGCCAGCCTCGACCTGCTGGAAGCTCCGGCATGCAGGCAGCGTATCGGGGACATTAGCGGGAAGCACCGGGAGTTTGCCNNGTTTATATCATGCCTCCCTATTGCATTTCGAATCCTGAACTGGATAAGATCTATGAGTTCCTGATACGATATGTAAGTTCCTTTTGACCGAGTTCTTTATGTACTGGATCTATTATCAAATTCTGATCCTACTCAGAGTACTATCCTGGCTTCCAATAGCAACCGGACTGTAGTTTGATTCCCAAAGTTCTTTTCACTAAATTCCTTTTCCCGGGGGCCAAAAAAAATAGGGCCGGCAAGCTGTCAGAACAGCTTACCGGCCCTATACCCTTTTAAATTGCGTCAGCTTCTAGAAGCTTACCGGGATGGCAACTTGCGTCTGGTCCCATGCTATGGTCAGATTTTTTGCCGCTAAAGCAATCGTAAGCTGTTCGACGACCGAATTCAGTTTGGTCACCGGAACGTCGACATGCAGCACATCCTTGGCCTTGTTCTTCTCATAATCGTAGGCGCCCCATTGCTTGGCCTGGCCATTGAGAATGATGGTCCACTTATCTTCATTAGGGATCACGAACAGGGAATATGTCCCTGCTTTTACGGGTTTGCCTCCGAATGTCCCGTCCTTCATGAAAGTGATGGTGGTCGCTTCATCTGCGCCGCAGCGGTAAACTTTACCATAGGGTTCCAGCTTTCCGAATATCTCCCTGCCCTTTTTATAAGGTCTGCCGTACGTCACGGTGAGATTCTTTGTGCGGAGAGTATCATGCGGGCTGTTAGGATGAGTGGGCTGGGCACAGACAACAAGGCTGGCAACCAGCAGAAAAGATAATGCAAAAAGCGATTTACGCAGGCTCATATGGTGGTTTTTTATTGACTTGGTTAAACAGATTAAAGTTAAGGAGAGTTCTCCATTAAACGCTTAAGTCCTGCCAAAGATCCTTCCATCAGCGGCCCCAGATGCTGNNAATGCTGCCGAATTTCTCCCAGGGGTACCACCTGAACCGGAAATCAAGATAACACTGCACGGTGAGGCTATCGGGGCTCAACTGCATTAGGTTAAATCCCCCTTTAAAGGGCTTGCCATTCACCTGGTCCCAGTCGATCAATATCGAATCGGGCCCGGATCGGACGATTTTCACCACCAACTGATCGGATCGCAAAAAAGCGCCGGTCCCGGCTGAAGGGGCAGAAAAAGATTTCCCGGTAAGGGGCGAAAGGCTGATAAATTGATTCCAGCTGTCCCATGTGCGCAGGTCATCGATCGTAGCCCATACTTTTTCCCTGGTAGCCGCAATATTGATGGCGCGGGATATCCTGAGATTCGAAGGGAAAATCAATGAAAAAACCGTCACCACAAAAAACAAGACGATCGCACCGATCAGGAACAATTTTATAAACCGCATCAGAAAGAGTTAATTCAGATCAAAAAGAGTTGACGGATAAAACAGCTTACCTGCACGCCTACTCCCATTTAAACACCTTGAACGCCAGGGCATAGATCACAAGCCCCCAAAGGGTAAGGATGCCTAACTGCTTGCCGCAGTCTACGAGGTGCGCCCCCTCAAAGGCAACATTTCTCATCGCATCGTTAAGCTGCTTGATAGGCAGGAACTCACAAATTTTCTGCAGCCACGAGGGAAATACATCCGTCCTAAAAAAGGTTCCTCCCAGCAGGAATTGCGGCAAAGTGATCATGTTGACAAAAGGGGGGATCGTATTTTCGCTTTTCGCCACGCTGCTGATAATGAATCCAAATCCCATGAAAACGATCAGCCCGAAAAGGCTCAGGACGATCATTTCCAGAAAAGTGATTATGCCATGAACCAAGGTAAAATTAAAGAAAAAACGGCCGAACAGGATGAGCACCACGGCGGTAATCAACTGGAAAGACACCCGGCTGATCCCTTCTCCCAGGACGATATACTTTTTCCCGATGGGGGTGGCATAGAATCTTTTAAGCACCAACTGCTGCCGCATGCTGAAGAACAGGAATGCTACCCCGAATATCGCCGCATTCATCAGGGAGAATCCAAGCATACCCGGAAGAATAAAATCGATCATGGCGTATTTTCGGCCCGGTATAAGCGGTAGCTCATCGACGGTCAGCAGCCTGAACTGCGCGGGTATTCTTTTATCTTCGACAGTCTGTATGCCCTGGGCCAGGGCCATTTTCAGGATCGGGTACTTTTCCCCAGCTGCAGAGGATGTCTGCGTGTGTATCTTGTATTGCATGAAGCCGGCTGCGGAAGCCGCCGAATCGATGGAGAGCACGGCCGCGATCCGGCCCATCTCCAGGTCATTACGCATCCCGGAAGAGTCATCCACATCTACGATCTTTACGATCTGTGACTGCAACAGACCCCGGATCAGGAAATTAGAAGAGTCCCGGCTGTTCTTCAGGGCGATGCTGACGGATGTCCCTCCGCCGTCGATAAATCCGAATACCAGTATAAAAACGATGGGGAACCCGAATCCGAACGCTACGGAAGAAGGGCTCCTGAAAATAGCCTTCAGGCTGGCTTTCGAAATGGCCAGCATGGCCCGTATCTGATTATATTGCTGAGGCATACCTGCTTTGTAAATTAAAAATCAATTCTGTTTCGGCCTATTCTACAGAAAAATCGAAAGGAAGCCTCGCCTGGGAGACGCCTGTCAATGTCTTCATTTTTTTGATCGTACTATAGGTCCTGTACCCCTCTTCCCCCAGTTCTTCTTTTATGGCCTGCACATGGGCCGACCTTTTATAATCGCCTAACAGCAGGTCCAGGAGACTTTTAGGCTCGGGGTTTTACTTAAGCTTGTAATCGTTCGTCTTAGCCATACGGGCCGCGCAATCGATGGCGTCCTGCAAACTCCCGAGACGGTCCACCAATCCCAGTCGCAGGGCCCTTTCCCCGCTCCATACCCGGCCCTGTGCAATGCTGTCGACATATTCAATTGTTTTCTTTCGCCCATCGGCTACCCGCGATTTGAAATCATGATAGATGCTGTCGATATCGTCCTGGAAAAACTTTTTCTGCATTTCCGTGAGCGGCTTCGTTATGGTCATGCCTTCCGCCTCCGGCGCCGTTTTCACACCATCGAAAGTCACACCCAATTTGTCTTTGAAGAAATTCTGCATATTCGGTATCAGTCCGAATACGCCGATCGAGCCGGTGATGGTATTGGACTGTGCAAAAATGCTGTCTGCATTGCAGGAGAGATAGTATCCTCCTGAAGCCGCCACATCGCCAAAGCTGACGACCACGGGCTTACTCTCTTTGGCCAGGGTAAGTTCGCGCCATATATTTTCGCTGGCGAGTGAACTTCCACCGCCGGAATTGATCCGGACCACGATGGCCTTGATATTTTTATCCAGGCGCGCCTTCTTGATAAGCCATCGATAGGTATCCGAACCGATCTGGTCCTTCTCCCCTTTTCCATCCACGATATCGCCTTCCATATAGATCAACACAATCCTGTCTTTGCCTTCAAGCTTATAATCCGGCGCTGCATTGGCGTACCTTTCGAGTTCAATGAAATTGATGAATTCGGATTTGCCGATCTTCAGTTTCTCCCGCATCTCATCCTTTAACTCATCGTCATATTTTAACCCGTCGACCAGCTTATACCGCAAGGCATCCTGGGGAAAACGGATCAAATGATCGTTTACGGCCTTACGCAATTCGGTAGTATCCAGGCCTCGTGCGGAAGCGGTCGAATATAGCAGGCTGTTGAAAAAATCGTTCAGCAGCTCCGTCATTTGCAACCGGTTCGCGTCGGTCATTTTATCCTCCCGCAATGGCTCCGTAGCACTTTTGAATTTGCCGGCAAAGAATATCTGTGGCTCTATTTCGAGTTTCCGTAAGGTCCCCTTGAGAAAAAAAAGCTGGGAAGCGAATCCTTTCCACTCTACCCCTCCTTTGGGATTGCAGTAGATCTTATCGGCTATACTGGCAACGTAATAGGCTTTTTGCGGGATCACGTCTCCGTAAGCAAATACGAACTTGCCGCTATTCTTAAAATCGATCAGGGCATTGCGGATCTCCTGGCTGGTAGCAAACCCATTCGCGTTATTATTACATTTGAGATAGATCCCCCTGATGGATGAATCCTTTTTGGCCTGCCGGACCAGGCGTACGAGGTCGTAGACGCCGGGACCGTTATAGGCGTCGTTGGCGCCGATATTGGCCAGTGGATTCTCCTGCATTTGTTCCTTGTAAGAATGGCCCAGGTCGATTACCAGGACGGCTTTAGCGCCCACACCATCTTTTTTGGAGGAAGCGATACCGCTCACGATAGCGATCAGCACCAGCACTGCTATTATGGTGAAAGCGACGAGTGCAAGCAATGCCGCGAAAAATGATTTAAAAAAGCCGCCC
>PLXD01000503.1 GCA_003151295.1 Chitinophagaceae bacterium
ATCAGCAAATTCATTCAAGTCCCGGGCGAGCTGGCCTATATCCTGCATTTTGCATCCCCGGCCAGTCCTATCGACTATCTGAAGATACCGATACAGACCCTTAAAGTGGGGTCTTTAGGAACCCATAATTGCCTCGGGCTTGCCAAGGCAAAAAAGGCCCGTATGCTTATCGCTTCCACTTCGGAAATATATGGGGATCCGTTGGTGCACCCACAGAATGAAGAATATTGGGGGAATGTGAATCCCGTGGGTCCCCGCGGTGTGTATGATGAGGCTAAACGCTTCCAGGAAGCCATCACAATGGCTTATCATAATTTTCACCAGGTCGAAACCCGCATCGTGCGCATATTCAACACCTACGGACCCCGCATGCGTCTCAATGACGGCCGCGCCTTACCTGCCTTCATCGGCCAGGCCCTGCGCGGTGAAGATCTCACCGTATTTGGCGATGGCAGCCAGACGCGTTCTTTTTGTTATGTAGACGACCTGGTAGAAGGGATCTATCGCTTGTTACTGAGCGATTATCATTTGCCTGTGAATATTGGCAACCCCTCTGAGATAACGCTCAAGGAGTTTGCAGAGGAAGTCATCGTGCTCACGGGAGGGAAGCAAAAGATCGTGTATAAGCCCTTACCGGTCGATGATCCCAAGCAGCGCCAGCCGGATATCACGAAGGCCCGGGAGCTGTTGGGATGGGCCCCGAAAGTAGATCGTAAGGAACGGCTGAAGGCCACCTATGATTATTTCCGGTCTTTGCCGCCCGAAGAATGGATTAAGCAGCCGAAGGAATTCGTGAGCGGGAAATAGGTGAGATCGACAATAGGAGATCCATCGAGGCCAATAAAAAGACTTTGAGATCGAGATAAACCGACGAAGGAGGTTCACTGAGGTCATTGAAAAGAAATTGAGATCGAAGTAATAGTGAGTGGGCAGTGGAAGGATTAATGAATAATAAACGAGATCAGAAATGCCGGATATAAAAGGCGAAAAAGAAGCTGAAGGCGCAAAAATATACGATGCTCTTATTGCTAAACAGGCCAGGCTTGCTGTTATCGGGTTAGGCTATGTGGGTCTTCCCATCGCCCTGGAATTTGCCAAAAAGATCTCTGTGATCGGATTCGATATTAATGAAAAGCGAATCCGGTTGATACAGCAGGGGATCGATCCGAGCAAGGAAGTCGATGGGACGGCCTTTGCCGGTAAGGATGTCCTGTTCACCAGCGATCTGGAAGTATTGAAACAGGCACGTTTCTTCATCATAGCCGTTCCGACTCCCGTGGACAAATACAATACACCCGATCTGAAGCCTTTGCTCAGCGCGTCGGATACCGTTGGAAAAGTGTTGAAGCAGGGGGATTACGTGGTCTATGAATCTACCACTTATCCGGGTTGTACAGAGGAAGACTGTCTGCCGGTGCTTGAAAAAATATCCGGGCTGACAATGAAGGAAAACTTTAAATTGGGATATTCGCCGGAGAGAATCAATCCGGGCGACAAAAAAAATACCTTACGAACGGTCGTTAAAGTAGTTTCCGGTAATGATTCCGAAGCGCTCGGAGAGATCGCAAAAGTTTATGAACTGGTAGTGGATGCAGGGGTGCACAGGGCTCCCTCTATTAAAGTGGCCGAAGCCAGTAAGATCGTTGAGAATACCCAACGGGACCTTAATATTGCCCTGATGAATGAATTGTCCCTGATTTTTGACCGCATGGGTATCAATACGTATGATGTGATAGAGGCAGCGGCTACCAAATGGAACTTTCTCAAATTCTACCCTGGACTGGTGGGTGGCCATTGCATCGGTGTGGATCCTTATTACCTGACGCACAAGGCCGCCGCGCTGGGTTATGAATCCAAGGTGATCTCTTCGTCCAGGTATATTAATGATGACATGGCCAAATATGTGGCCAGAAAGATAATCACCCATGTGCTGAAGATCTCTAACGAGCCCAGGGTGCTGGTAAAGGGTGTGACTTTTAAGGAGAATGTAAGCGATATCCGGAATTCCAAGATCATCGATACGGTCAAGGAATTGCTGGCCTTTAATATTCGCGTAGACGTGGAAGATCCTTATGCCATCGAAGAGGAGGTGTTCAATGAGTATGGTCTTCACCTGACAAGGCAGGAAGACGAAGCCTCGAATTATGCCGCCGTGATCGTTACCGTACCGCATAGGGAGTATACCGGTTTCAACGAGGCGTATTTTGAGGAAAGGACCGGTAAGGACGCGCTGATCGCCGATCTGAGAGGAATCTATAAAAATAAAATTACGAATAGGAAATATTGGAGCTTGTAGCAACATTCATTAAGAAAAACAAGTAATTCATCCATGGCAGACTATACAAAGAAAATAATGATCACCGGAGGCGCCGGTTTTATCGGTTCCCATGTGGCAAGGTTGTTTGTAAAAAAATATCCGCAGTATCTCATCGTTAACCTGGACGCCCTGACTTATGCGGGAAACCTGGAAAACCTGAAGGACATCGAGTCTTCGGATAATTATGTATTTGAGAAAGGGGATATCCTGGATGAACGATTTATCGCCGGGCTTTTCGAAAAGTATGATTTCGACGCCGTGATTCACCTGGCTGCCGAGAGCCATGTGGACCGTTCGATCATCGATCCCCTGGCTTTTGTCAGGACCAATGTCCTGGGGACGGCATCGTTGCTCAACACCGCTTTGCAGAGCTGGAAGGGACGGTTGGATGGGAAGTTGTTTTACCATGTATCTACCGATGAGGTCTATGGCTCCCTTGGCGAAGAAGGGTTCTTCACGGAAGAGACGCCTTATGATCCGCGCTCTCCTTATTCCGCTTCCAAAGCATCTTCCGACCATTTTGTGATGGCGTATCATCATACCTATGGGTTGCCTGTTGTATTATCCAATTGTTCGAATAATTACGGTTCGCATCATTTCCCGGAGAAGCTGATACCCCTGATGATCAATAATATCAGGAATAAAAAGTCCCTGCCCGTATACGGAAAGGGAGCTAATGTGCGGGATTGGCTGTATGTCGAAGACCATGCGCGCGCCATCGATACGATCTTTCATAAGGGAAAGAACGGTGAAAAATATAATATAGGTGGTTTTAACGAATGGAAAAATATCGATATAGTATATTTGCTTTGCAGCATCATGGACAAGAAGCTTGGAAGGCCGGAAGGGGAATCCGCCAAACTGATCACTTTTGTAAAAGACCGTCCGGGGCACGATCTTCGTTATGCCATCGACGCTACCAAACTCAATAAGGAATTAGGCTGGGAACCCTCTCTCCAGTTCGAAGAAGGGCTGGAAAAAACAGTGGATTGGTATTTGCAGAATGAGGACTGGATAAAACATGTCACTTCGGGCGACTACCAGAGATACTACGATGTGCAGTATGTGAAGTGATGACTTCCGGGAAGCGAAAAGATAACCACCAAAATAACAGCAAAACATGCCTTTCATCGAGACCGAATTCCCGGGTTTATTACTATTCGAACCACTTGTTTTTGAGGATGAAAGAGGTTTCTTCTTTGAATCTTACAATGAGCAGGCTTTTCAGCGCCAGGGACTTTCCCTGGATTTCGTCCAGGACAATCAGTCTTTCTCCCGCTATGGCGTTATCCGGGGGCTTCATTATCAACTGGAGCCTTATGCGCAGACCAAGCTTGTCAGGGCGCTTCAGGGAAGGATACTGGATGTGGTTGTCGATATACGCAAAGGATCTCCGACTTATGGAAGATCGATCGGTGTCGAACTGTCGGCTGAAAATAAAAGGCAGTTGCTCGTGCCTAAGGGCTTTGCCCATGGTTTCTCGGTGCTGAGCGAAACTGCCGACGTATTGTATAAGTGCGATGCTTTTTACCATAAACAGAGCGAAGCGGGCATCCTCTATAACGATCCTGATCTCAACATTGACTGGAAGATTTCAAAAGGCAACGCCATCGTTTCGGGCAAAGACCTGGAACTACCAGGTTTTGCTGCCTGTAAGAATAATTTCGGATGAGTTGTAAGAATAATCCCGGGTAAATTAGAATTAGATGATGAATAATTTAGCGGATGAATAATAAGATACTGGTTACGGGGGCAAACGGGCAGTTGGGAAAGGAATTGCGGGCTATAGCCGGAGACTGGCCGCAGTTCGCTTTTATTTTCCTGTCAAAGGAGGAACTCTCCATCCTCAATTTTGAGGAGACCCGGCGATATTTCGAGCAGACCCGGCCTTTTGCCTGTATCAATTGTGCCGCTTATACTGCCGTCGATAAAGCTGAGGCCGACAAAGAACAGGCATTCCTGGTGAATGCGGAAGCGGTGAGGCTGCTGGCCGCCGTCTGTGCAGGATTTAGCACGAAGTTCATCCACATTTCTACGGATTATGTTTTCGATGGTCATTCCGTCATTCCACTGAAAGAAGAGGATCCCACAGGTCCGATAAACGTATACGGAGCTTCCAAGCTGCTGGGGGAAGAGCTGGCTTTCCGGGAAAATGAGGAAACGGTCGTCATCCGCACTTCATGGGTCTATTCCGAATTCGGAAATAATTTTGTTAAAACAATGATCCGGCTGATGCGGGAAAGACCTTCTGTCAACGTCATCGACGACCAACTTGGTTCCCCTACGTATGCGGCCGATCTGGCAGGCGCGATCCTGCACATCCTTGGCGATGGAGAATTTATTCCTGGAATTTATCACTATAGTAATGAGGGGGAAATCAGCTGGTATGATTTTGCCGTAGCCATTAAAGAGCTGACAGGTAGTATCTGTGAGGTTTTGCCAATACCCGGTTCACAATATCCGACGGCTGCCCGGCGTCCGCATTATTCACTGCTGGATAAGACCCGGATCAGACAGACCTATGGCCTTTCTATTCCTGCGTGGAGGGACAGCCTGGTCGCATGCCTTGCGCGTATAGAGAAAAGCTAGACTCCTTTTGTCT
>PLXD01000177.1 GCA_003151295.1 Chitinophagaceae bacterium
TATCCTGGTACTCCTTTCCCAGGCGTCCCGTCTTATAAAAGCGTTGAAAACTGAAAGCCAAGAGCGATAAATACTTTTTCTCTCCCAAAAGGGTCATTAATACCTTCTTAATGATCTTCATGTGGCAAAAATACAAAATTAGCGGTTAGCTTATAGCTATCAACTATCAGCTCGCTTATATCGGAACCACATAGTGGTTCTTGTTATTGCGGACCTTTTCGGGAATGGCGTTGATGATCTCCAGCTTAAGGGCCTGCACCAACCGTTGTTTGACGAAATCGCGGTGAACGACCAGGCTCACTTCCCGTACCGGGGCGGGGCGTTTGAAATGCCGGACGAGTTGCATCTGCCGGCTAGAGAGATCCGTGATAGCGAGTTCCGGCAGGATGGTGATCCCGTCATTGAGCTCGACCATCCGCCGCAGGGTCTCGATGCTGCCGGCCTCGTAATCGAAATGACTGCCCTCCTTGCTGGCCTTTCGCAACTCACAGAGCTTGACGATCTGCGAGCGGAAACAATGGCCTTCCTCGAGGAGCCATAATTTGTTGGGGTCGATATCCTGGGTCAGCATATAGGTCTTTTTATAGGCGGCATTCTTCCGGGACACATAGACCAGCAATTCTTCATAAAAAAGAACATGCTCCCGGATCCCATTCTCCTGCAGAGGGGTCACGAGGATCCCCACATCGATCCTGCCCTCCCGAAGCCTCGCCACCAGCAGTTCCGTGGTCATTTCGGAAACGATCACCTTGATCAGGGGATATTTCTCCGTAAAATGCTGGATGAACAGCGGCAGCAGATAAGGAGCCAGCGTGGGGATGATCCCGATCCGCAGCTCCCCGGTAAGGACCCCCTTTTTGGCCTGGATAATCTCATTGATCACCCCTTTCTCGGACAGGATCTTCCGGGCCTGCCCGATGATCTCGGCGCCCGCTTCAGTCGGAATGACAGGCTGCTTGCTCCGGTCGAATACTTTCAATCCCAGCTCCTCCTCCAGTTTCTGCACCTGCATGCTCAAAGTGGGCTGAGTGACAAAGCAATGCCCCGCTGCGATGGCAAAATGGCGGTAGGTATCCACGGCCACGATATATTCCAATTGAACAAAGGTCATCGGTAAAGTCTTTAACGGTTTAGCGGTTCGGGTTCATTCCCTGATAGATTTTGTCTATGTAAAGATAAAGTTAATCGATCTTGCCAATCAAAAATTTTGCTGACCTTTAGGAAGCCATAATCGCATTACCATACAAGATCGCATTGCTTTAGAAATTGCATTATCGTAAAATCTTTTAAAAATTATCACTATGAGCGAAGAGAAAAAACTAACGACCGCCGCGGGTATTCCCTATTATCACAACGAGGATACGCAAAGCGCAGGCCCCAGGGGTCCCTTGCTATTACAGGATTTCATCCTGCATGAAAAGATGGCCCATTTCAATCGCGAACGCATCCCCGAACGCGTGGTTCATGCCAAGGGCAGCGCCGCCTACGGGACCCTTACGGTGACCCATGATATCAGCCGCTATACCAAGGCTAAAATCTTCGATACGGTCGGCAAGAAGACCCGATCACTGCTGCGTATGTCAACGGTGGGCGGAGAAAAAGGATCGGCCGATACGGAAAGGGATCCCCGGGGATTTGCCCTGAAGTTCTATACCGAGGAAGGCAACTGGGACCTGGTCGGCAATAATACGCCGATCTTCTTCATCAAGGATCCCAAGAAATTCGGAGACTTCATCCATACCCAGAAGAGGGACCCTTATACCAATTGCAAGAGTCCTACTATGATGTGGGATTTCTGGAGCCTGAACCCGGAAAGCCTCCACCAGGTCATGTTCCTGATGAGCGACCGCGGTACCCCCTATGGTTTCCGGCACATGAACGGATATGGGAGCCATACTTACAGTCTTATTAATGACAAAAACGAAAGGATCTGGGTGAAATTCCATTTCAAAACGGCCCAGGGCATCAAGAATTTTACCAATGACGAAGCGATCCGGATGAAGGCGCAGGACCCCGACTTCGCGCAACGTGATCTGCTGGAATCCATTGATCGCAAGGAGTTCCCGAAATGGAATCTAAAGATACAGTTGATGACGCCGGAACAGGCCAAAAATCATCCTTTCAATCCCTTCGATCTGACCAAGACCTGGTCTCAAAAAGAATTTCCGCTGATCGATGTAGGAGTACTCGAACTCAATGAAAATCCTAAAAATTATTTCGCCGAAGTCGAACAGGCTGCCTTTGCGCCCGCACATGTCGTACCCGGCATCGATTATTCGCCCGATAAGATGCTGCAGGGCCGCATCCTCTCCTACCCGGATGCCCATCGTCACCGTTTAGGCGTTAATTACGAGCAGATCCCCGTGAACAGGTGTCCGTATGCAGTGAATAACTATGAACGCGACGGCGCTATGCGGGTGGATGGCAATGGAGAAAGCAATCCTAATTATTTCCCCAACAGTTTCGATTCCATCAAGGCCGATGAAAGCTATCGGGGCATTCCCCTGGAACTCGATTCCCAGACCGGTGGGTGGTACGACCGGAATGCACAGGGAGAAAACGATCATTATACCCAACCCGGTATCTTCTACCGGCAGGTATTAAGCGATTATGATAAGAAAGAATTGGTAAAGAATATTTCTTTCTCGCTCGGGCTGGTGAGCGGTCCCAAAAAAGAGGATATCGTAAACCGCCAGCTCTGTCATTTTTTTCGCGCCGATATCGGTTTAGGAATGGCGATCGCCCAGACCATGGGCGTGAATGTGGAAGCGGCTATGAAAGACGTACAGCACAAAGAGCCGGTTCCAGCCGGCGCATAAGTAGAGAATGGAATCGATTCCCCCCATGCTATCTATAAAAAAGCTGCCGAATGGCGGCTTTTTTCATGGTAAATTTTTTCAAACAATTCAACGCTTTTGTTTATATCGTGCTTAAGAATATACTCCAGGCTGTATTCACTCATTCTCCGGCAAAGATCATCATTGCTGAAAATATCCCATATACATCGAACCATGGCGCTGATATCGCCGGCATTAAATAAATAGCCGTTTATCGTATCATGCACCAATTCGGGCAGCGCCCCGGCATTTACTGCGATAACCGGCAAACCTGAAGCCATTGCCTGCAAAGTTGCAAGACTAAGAAGTTCAGCTATACTTGCTATGATGAAGCAACGGCTGATTTTGTAGAAATACGGCAAATCCTCTTCCGGGACAAAACCGGTAAAAATCACCCTGTTAGCTATGAGTAATTCCCTGGCGAGACGTTCAAGAGCCGACTTCCGTATCCCTTTCCCGACTATCACAAAATAGAAATCTGTTTCCCTCAATGCCAAAGCTACGGCATGAAGCACGTCTTCAAGACGTTTTTCAGGATCCAATCTTCCAACATATAGTAAAATAGGCTTGTCGGGTATGGAATATTTTTCCCTTATTTTCCGTGTGTCGCCTAAAGGACTAAATTTTTGAAGATCGATTCCGCTGGAAATAGCAATCACTTCAATCTTCAATATAGGGCGAATTAAACGGGCGCCTGTTTCCGTTGGCGTAGTTACCAGCAATACTTCATTATAAACTTTTGAAAACATGGACCACATAATATTTTCAAGCCTTTTTGTCCATTTTTCAGAATGTAAAAGGGCCGTAATATTTTCCGTCATAAAATGATTCGTGCCTATAATCGGAATTCCTGTTTTTTTGCTCACTTTAACGACCGTGCGGGTCAGCAAAAAGTGATCCTGGATATGAATAATGTCGGGTTTAAAGCTGTTTATCAGATGATTTATCCGGGATCGCAGGAAAAATGGAATGGGGAAACGAACATTCGGGTAATACAAAACCGGTAAAGAGGGGATCCCATATACATCTATATTATCAATTTTCTTTGTCGAAAAACGGATACTTTCCGAAGGGGCGATAACGGCCACCTGGTGCCCTTTTTCCTGGAGCAGGGGTGCCAACCTGCAGACAAAATAATAAACGCCGTTTAAATGCGGATAATAAGTATCAGATACAAAAAGTATTTTCATAGTTTGTTTAGCATTGATTTGATAAAATAAAATAACAGAAATGCTATGGCCGCAAGAATGGAAATTGAAGCGAAGTAATTAAGGTAATGATTGATCTGGATGTATGCGTGACCGAACAATATCCCAATGCCCAGGTAAAAAATATATTGGACCGCAGACGTCACCAGGCATATTCTGAAAAACTTATTGTAAGGTATCCTGGCATTTCCCGCGAAAATAATTCCGGCCACCCCGATGCCCAGAATTATTTTCGATAGAGAAATGGTTTTAGCCGGATTCGAATCAAAAAAGACCCTGATGCGATCCATTTTATTTTTATTCAGGCCCAATCGTTTGATGATCTTTTGGAGGAGCTTTGACTTGCCCCATCGTCCAAGAGAATAGCAAAATGAATCGCCCACTAAATCTCCCGAAACAATGATGATATAGACTAATAAAGGATTCAAAAAGCCCCTGGAGCATAACAAGCCGGCAATAACGGCTATTATCGGTCCCTCCACGATGGCAAGGGGAAATAAAATAAGATATTTAAAATCGAGCAATAAATGAATGATGTGTTCCAATGCTGAATAATATCTGGTGTTTAAATAAGTTTACCATCGGACAAAGGAAGCGCATATTCTCTTCTTCTCTAAAATACTTCTCCCAGGTTGCCAAAAAAGCCCCGTGAACCCTTCGTTCCGATTCCGTAATCGAGACAAGCATTCGTACCGGAGAATTTATTGAACTTAATGCGTAACCCGGCGCCGACACCGGGAAAAAACACTTCAAGCTTATTAGAGGCCAATTCTGAAACAGAGCCTCCGTTGCAAAAAACAACACCGCCTAATAAGCCATTGTGTGTTATCCCAAACCTCAATTCAGCCTCCAGGTCTACATATTTTTTTCCGATGAACCGACCTTGTTCATATCCCCTTCCGGTATTACTGTACGTATCGGATCCCGTGCCGGGAAGGTCCAGATAGGGAGGATTTCCGCTTAATGTCAATACGCTGTAAAACCAGAATGCCAACACGCATTTATGCGGTAGATTTATATATTTTCTGAGGTCGATAAGAAGGGATTTCCAGTCACTATTTGCCCCCAAAACAGCGCTGTTTTGCAAAAGTTCGAGATTGCCATAAAACCTACCTCCGGCCGGATTAATAGAATTCTCCCTGGAATCGTATTGGATATCCAAAGCAATGCCCGAAGACGAAGAAGTGTGACTAAATCCATACAATTTAAAATCCGTAATACGGCCGGGCTGGATGCCTGTTTCATCGATTCCCCAATGATAATCGAGTTGGTAACCCAAACCCAAATAAAAATTTTTCCCGATATTTTTTAAAGCGAATTCATAAAAACGAACATATTTGTATGCAACAATATATTTATCGGCCGTTGTCGAGAACCCACCGATCCCATAAGTGTCCTGCGGGTAACTAAGAAACCTCCAGTCCCCGATAAAATTATACTTATTGCCCGGGCTCCACAAAGAAGTTTGTATGGGAAGCAAAAATTGTTTTTTTTGCGTGTATTTTATTGCACCCAGAAAGGAAGACGTATTGGTCTGTTGTTTCACGCTGGTTAAAAAAGCCCCGCCGGCAGCAATGCCGGTAGTCAAACCCGTCGCTAGCGTATATTCAAGAATGGGGGAAGCTGAAAGATGCAGCTTCGTGCTTTTACCTTCTGCGCTAACAACTCTTCTGTCAGGGTCTTTATGCATAATAAGAAGGGCCAAATCGATAAGATCCCTTTGGTGTTTAAAATCCGAGCCCTCTTTTGAGGGCAAAGAATCGGCAATGCCATTGGAAGATTTTAAATTGCCTTGTGCCTTCATAGCCGGGCCGTAGCTGGCAATTATAAATATCATTGCCATCGGGATATATGTATAAAATGGCCCTTTTTTCATTCCAGAATCTCTATTTCACAACTCTTAGCTTCCCTTCCCAGCCATTCCCGTTGATAGTGGAGAAATAATAGACGATATCCTGCTCGATCTTATCGACCCGCACATTCATGACGTCGCCCGGATGATATAAAAATTCGGGAATGGTTACCGAAGAGAGGATCATATTATATTCGCAGTCGCTCACCCATTCGATCTTTGCCGTAAGCTTGTACCTTCCCTGGTTATGATATTCTACGGCGCTGTCATCACTTAGCATTATATAGGCCGAGGTATCTTTCAGGCTCAGGTATTGCAGCTTGTATTTTTTCAATATGGCACAATCATTATTACCTCCATGCTGGCAAAAGGCCGCGGAAAAGCATATAGGCGCAGAAATGAGTGTCAGGAAGAGTCTCTTCATCCGAATTTTTTTAAAATCATTTAAAAGTCAGGTTCACTGAAATCACATCGGAGACCAGGTCGGTCGTTTGGGTATAATGGCCATACCGGATCTCCACGACCTTGATATCGCTTCCCCACAAGCCTTTGACTAAAGCCAGCCGGAAATCGGTCCCGAAAAACTGGCTATTGAATGCGGAAAGCGCATAATTACTGGTATAATAGGAATCGCTTGCACTATGCTTTTCATAGGGAGCGAAGTACTTTGCAGCCGTCTGCGTATAATACCGGTAAAACGGAGAAACGGAGAGAAAAGGATTTATCTTTACCGGGACCTCAAGAGAGGCCGTTTGGGAGAAAATCCCCCAGCTATCCAGGTAGAACCGGTAATAAGAGCGTAGGATTATATTATCGCCCATAAAATAATTCAACCGGAACCCAATTGGAATTTTAAATCTCGTGGAGGGTAATAGTTCTACGGCATCGGTCCCATTCGGAAAATAAACACGGTGAAAAGGAAGGCTCAGCTCCCCACCTTGAAAAACCAGATCTGCCGCCACGCTTCCCTGCAACCGGGCATTGATAATCTGTGAAAATGAAAAAGAGCCGTCCAGCGTTACCCTGGGATCGGAAGGTATTGCGGAAGATCCTCCAGAACCACTGGCTGAGGTCACTACTACCGTTCCGGGTCTTAATTCCGAAGGATAGATCAATTTCACGCGATCATAATATCCGTTGATTTTTACACTGAATTCCCCATTGTGGATCGTTTTTTGAGAATACCCGGCATCCAGCCCAATAGAATGATAACTGTATTCTCCGGAATAATAGGCGCCCATCTCGAAGGTGGTACCCTTATGAAGGTTCTCCACGGACCAGTTGAGGGATGGGTAAATCCGGGTGCCATAAGATTTGGCCCCCCCTGTCAGGGAGACATTGGCCTGAGAGGCTGCGGTATGATAGTCGATGCCCAATGAAGCGACGAGCGACCTCCTGACTGTATCCTGGTCATAACCAACCCATTTCAATTCCAGGCCATTCGCCAGATCGGAGCCTTGCTCGGTCCCTTTCCCGCCTGTAACGGCAGAATGATCCCCGTTCTGCCAATAATAACTGGAGACCAGGTTGACTTCGTCAAGTTTGAGGCTGCGTTGCAAATAAACGGTGTTCTCGACCGGGTAGAATTGCGAATAAGCATGCAGTAGTTTCATGTAAAGCCCAATAACGGTCAGGCAAATCTTTCTCATGGTGTTTTTCGGTTTCTATTCCAGCACTATACGGCCTTGTTCCTGATACGGTTGTTCTGGTTTATTATTTTATTTAGTATATTTTATTTAGTATCCACAATGGTTTTTAAATGTAAGTCGGAGGCTTCAGCCAGCTACATGCAGAAAGGAATATTGACGGATGACCGGTTCGGAGACTCCGTTAATATTTGTAAACAGGAAAAAGTCTAAGTGCTCCTCAGGAACAATGTCCGTCGATATCAGATGATCGTTTTGAAGATATAAAATTAGCGTAATTGTTTTCAACCGGCTATTAGAAAACAATTACAAATTTATTAGAAAATCATTAGAAAAAGAATCTGCCGGACAAACATATATGAATTATGTCATTGTGTAAGCGTATTCTAGGATCTGCTATATGCAACAGAAGCTTTCCAGCTTCAGGCCCGAACCAGACTGCAGAGGAGGCCAGATCATCTGCCACCATAGCAAGGATAACAAATCCTTCACGAGCAGCGAGATGTATGTCTTTATTTGTGGCAGACTTCGATGAGAGGAACGGTAAACCCTTAGTATATAACGGCTGTCTGTTGATTCAACCAAATAGGTGTCTCCAACTCCCCGTACCAGGAATTTGCATTGAATATTTTCTAATCCGTATTTTTTCGAAATCAAAGAGCCTAGTGCTGTTCCCTCATCCGCCGGCTGGCGGATTCAGGGGGCTCATGCTCGCGCATACATTGGTAAGGGGCTTTTTGTATCTTTGGCAAAACGTCTTCATGTGAAATGGTATCATTACATAGCCGCCTTCTTCGCCGGCGTATTTCTAGCGAATTCAGTACCTCACTTTATTCATGGCATTTCGGGAGACCCATTTCCAACTCCATTTGCTACCCCGCCCGGCCAAGGACTTTCTTCCCCTACCCTGAATGTTTTATGGGCCTGCCTTAACTTGTTGATAGGATATATATTATTGATGGTCAGTAAAACATCCGGTAAAAACAAATGGTCCATGCTTGTATTGTTTTTAGGATTCGTGGCAATGTCTATACAACTAAGCTATGTATTTATGGAGAAGATGAAAATGTAATGCCATTTACATCAATTGGCTCAGCTTCACGGGCGCCCCTTGGTGGAAAACCAATTATGCCACCTTACTACAGCAAGGGGCCATTTTACCATCAACCTGATGAATGAATGGGGCAGTCATTCCCTTAGCGCCAATGGCAATAGCCTTCGTCGCAACTTCGCGTCAATTCGCGTTAACAACTATTTTTTCAGCAACTTCAGGATCGCCTGCTGATTCTTAAGGACGGCGTCGAATGTTTTTTGATTCTTAAGGATCGCCTTCTGGTTGGTGACGATTGCCTTCTGGTTGGCGATGATCGTGCGCTGATTCTCTTTTAGGGCCTTCTGGTTGTCGACAATGACATTCTGATTGGTCTTGATCACGCCCTGGTTTTTAAGGATGACCGACTGATTGCCTGTGATCACTCCCTGGTTGCTTTTGATCGTTTCCTGGTTGCTGATAACGGGGTCTTTTTTTTGAACGGTAGCCATTTTGTTTGATTTTAAATTTAATAGTTAGAAAGATAATGGGTTATAAAAAAAATAATGGGTTATAAAAATTTGTCGCAATTAAGATTATAAAGATTCTTTGCTTGTTAAACCGGTTCACTGTTTTGATGCAGGTATCTTCGTTGCATCGATGGAAGCAGGGGTAATCGTCTCCGGTACGAAATCCCGGTCGATGAGTTCACGCATCGGCACCCGCTTCGTAAGAAGTCCCATCTTTAATCCCATGTCCTCGATCTGCTGAAGGTCCTCATCCGTGGGTGTCAGCATCGTATAACTCACACGACGCGGATCGGCAGTCAATACGTAATTGAGGACTTTTTCATCCTGGCGATAATAAGGCGACGCTAATTTTGCGGCCTCCGCGCGATGCGTCTCCGCCCATGCACCCGACTGTGCAATGCCCCGGACCAAGTCCCTTACAACATCCGGATTATCCTTTATCAAATCCTCATGCACCACCAATGCACAGGAGATGAAGTTGGGCCAGATGTCCCTGGCGTAGTAGAGAATTCGCCCGGTACCGTCGAGCTCGGCCTTGGCGCAAAAAGGTTCGCCGACGAAATAGCCGTCGATGGCGCCCGATGCGAGCGAGGTCGGCATATCCGGTGGCGGCAATATGACAAAGTTGATGTCTTCGGTTTTCATGCCATAATCGGCCATGAGCTTGTGTAAAACAAAGTTCTGGTTACTATAAAGACTGGGGATGGCCATCGTCTTGCCTTTAAGATCCAGGAGGCTTCTGACCCTGCTGTTCTTTGCGACCACGATTTCGGAACCGTCGCGATGACCGAGGTAGCAAATCTTAACCGGCACACCCTGTTCACGAAGCTTCATCGCCAGGGGTACGATCATAAATGCCGCCTGCACCTGTTTGGCTTCCAGGGCACTTACTACGGTTGGAAAATCTGAGAACAATCGGGAATTGAAATTCGTTTGGGTTTGCGTGGTCTTCGAGGCAAAATCGGTAACAGGACAAGTAAGGTGACAGGTCACGGGTAGATAACCCACAGTAAGCTCGCGGGACGCCTTTTTGTTGGATCCTTCATGGATAACATCCCGGGCCGTGGCTGCTCCACTGTGATTCCAGGGACGATAGCGAAGAAAGCCCAGTACAGTGAGGACGAGCACCACACCAAGAGTCAGACGGCCAATGGTTAATTGCATAATGTTAATATGCAAACTTAATTGAATTTATCTTCTTGTCAATCGCTAAAAATCGCTAATCGCAAGAGATCGCTAATCGCGAAACGCAAAAGAACGCTAATCGCGAAAAATTGGTGGCCGACAAATGAAGTCCCGGATCTTACACTTGTAATCCCAGTTCTTTCAGAATTTCCTTCATGGCCCCGATGACGGCCGGGTCGGTAAGGTCCCTCGGGCGGAGTGCTTCTATGTGCAATTCACGACTAATCGTCGCAGGCCGGTTGGATAATACGAGTACACGATCGGCCAGTTGCGCAGCCTCTTCAATATCATGTGTGACAAAGACCACGGTATGGGGCCGTTTCTCCAGCAGACGGACCAGCTCCCACCTCATGCGAAGCCGTCCCTGGTAATCTAGCGCGGAGAAGGGTTCATCCATCAGCAATATGTCGGAATCGCCGGCGAGAACCCGTGCAAGCTCAACGCGTTGGCGCATGCCTCCCGACAGTTGATGGGGATAATGATGTTCGAAACCTTCAAGACGGATCAATGCAATGAGATCCAGCAGCTCTTTTTCGCGGCGTGCCGGGTCCTCCACCGAACGCAACCCGATCGCAATATTTTCCGAAACGGTGAGCCAGGGGAAAAGACCGTCCTGTTGATAGACCGTACGAATGATCCCTTCTCTTCGTACGGTCCCTGAAACCGGCTCGATATAGCCGGATAACAAATTCAATATCGTCGTTTTGCCGCAGCCGGAAGGGCCCACCAATACCACGACCTCCCCAGGATCCACTACGAGGTTCAGGTCATTCAGAACAGGCACCGCTCCGTAACTATGCGAAACTTTTTCCAGCACCAGCCGGCTGTCAGAACGTTTATCTTTCATAGCCCCAGCGTACATTAGGTAGTTTTGTCAATTGAGCCAGCAGACGATCGATGCCCATACCCAGCAAACCGATTACGATCATGTAACAAACAGCGGAATCCAGTCGCAAACCATTCCTCGCTTCCCAGATGCCATAACCCAGCCCATCCTGGCAGCCCACCATTTCCGCGGCCACGATGACCACCCAGGAGATGCCGTAACTGACGCGTAGCGCCGTAATGACCTGTGGTAATATGGCAGGAAAAGTCACTTTCGTCAACAGTTCAATCCCCTTGTAATGGTAGTCCCGCGCCACGCGGAAATAAATGCTGGGAATGGTGGCGACGGCCGCCATGGTTGCGAGCACAAGCGGGAAAAAGGTGGCCATAAAGATCAGGAAGAAGGCCGGCTTGTCGCCGATATGGAACCAGAGGATGGCAAAAGGGATCCATGCCAGGGGGGAAAGGAACCGGAAGAAATTTAACATGGGCACAAAAGCCTGCCTGGCATGCATATGCTGCCCCAGCCACAGACCGGCCGGAATACCCAGGACAGCGGCAGCTACAAAACCCACGGCCACCCTCCATAAAGAGGCGACGATATCGTCCGCCAGCCGCCCCGAAACCACCTCTTCCCGGAAACTCTTCCACACGGCTCCCGGTGATGGTAATACGTAAGCAGGGAACAAATTCGAATAGCATATAAAAAACCATATTGCCAAAAAACCAAGAAGAACGACAACAGGCAATAGGTAACTCCCCGGATCCCTCGGTTTCCTCATATTTTTTGCTTAATCATATTTTTTGTTTCTCCGTTCCATCAGCCCCGGCGTGCCGATCAGCAATGAAAGTAGGAAGAATATCCCGGATGAGAAAGCTGTCTACTATTTCTTTAAGCGTTAGGAAAATATGATGCCCGTTCGCCATCGTTATATAAATTCTTCCATGTGTCTTGTTTACCGGATCGTCGCCCTGTTCGATACGAATGTCTTCAATATCACCCGGGTTCATATAATCCGGCGGGAAATCGATTTTTACGGAGTCGAGAAAATAAGCAGCCGGCCATGCGTTTTGATCGGCTGCTTTTGCCTGGGATCGGCCTTCAGGCATAAACCCCGGGATAAAAAAGAACAGAATTATAAACTGTTTCATTCACCTGAAATTAAGGTTATTCCTTTAAAAATATTGACAATAGTCAATGATAATTTGTGATTTCTTGATAGCTGTCAAATTAGCGACTTCCTCATTGGTAAAATAATAATATGGCACAGCACCTTATTGTTTTTATTCTGGCACTGATCGCTCTCTCGATCACCAGCATACACGTGTATAGAGAAAACATGAAATTCAAGGCAAAGAAAAGGTCGGATGACTTCCGATCTTCGGAGGATCAGCAAGCTAAATAAATTCATTGATCCTGGCTTTCATGATCGCTTACGATTGCTATTTCTCTACATTGAGTGTAACCAGTCCGTAAACGCAGTAATTATATGGGTTTCACGGTTGGGATAGCGGCCAAAAATCCCTAGTTTCATAGGACAATTGATACGCATGCAACAAAATCTCGCCAATCCCAATATCACCCGGGTGTTTGTATTGATGCTCGAAAACCGGTCCTTCGATCATATGCTTGGTTTTTCCGGTCTTACGGGTACTGATCCCCCAACAGGGAGCAACACTCCCATAAATGGGGTCGGTCCGGCCAGTGCGAACACTTATCTGGGGATCAATTATTCCGCAACAAATAACGCCGACAATATTATGCCCTTCGATCCCGGCCATGAATTCCCCGATGTGGTGGAACAATTGTGCGGGGCGGGCGTACAATACGGCGGCGGCGCCTATCCCCCCATCAACAATAGCGGCTTTGTCAGTAACTATGCTACTACCAGGTCGTCGGGGGAAGGAGGAGCTACCGCCAACTTTGGAGAGATCATGAAATGCTACGATCCTGCCGTCCAGCTGCCAATTTTAACGGCGCTGGCAGAAAATTTTGCCGTTTGCGACCACTGGTACGCTTCGCTGCCCGGACCCACCTGGCCGAATCGTTTTTTTGTACATGCCGCATCCTCCGATGGCCTCGATCATAGTCCCACCACCCTGGAAACAACCGATTGGGAAGTCATTGACGGATTCAGCTTTTCCAACGGCACCCTTTATCAACTGATGGACAACCATAAAAACACCAACAAGGGCTGGAGGCTTTACCGAGGGGTGAATAACCCATTGATAGGTTCGCTCCCCTGTGTGGCAGCCTTAAAAGGCATTCATTTGGGTGATACGCATCGGTATGAAGATTTCGAGTCGGATATCCATGGAGACTACCCCTACTCTTACACTTTTATCGAACCCAATTACGGCNNTAGTTCCTACGCAGGCGGACAATCGCAGCACCCCACGGACGATGTAAGAAATGGCGAAGCCCTTATCAAATCGACTTATGAGGCTATCCGGAATTCCCCGCTTTGGCTAAACAGCCTGCTGGTCATTACCTATGATGAGCATGGCGGCTTCTATGACCATGTCGCCCCGCCCGCCGCCACGGCTCCGGGGGATACGGCGCCCAATAGTAAATTTAATAAGTACGGATTCGATTTTCAACGGTATGGAGTAAGAGTTCCGGCATTGGTCATATCGGCCTATACGGCAAAAAATCATATCAGCCATCAGGTCTATGACCATTCATCCGTGCCTGCCACCGTGGAAGCCCTCTTTCATTTGCCTTCACTTACCCAGCGCGACGCCAGCGCCAATAACCTGACTTCCCTGGCAAGCCTGGTTACTGCAAGGACGGATACCCCCGCAACGCTGCCGCCGGTTGCGGCAGTTGCCTCGATTGCGGCAGTTCCGTCAACTGCCGCAGTTCCATCGACTGCGCGGGGGACAGGAGAACAGCCGGCCACCGCACCGTCTGCCCGAATAGTGCAGAATGAAGATATCGCCTCGGCAGATAGCGGCAACCTACCGGGATTCCTGCACATCGCCCTGAAAGCAAAACGGGAACAGGAAGGCAATGAAACGAACAAGACGATGATGAAGGGCGATTTTACAGCACGTGTAAACTCCAAGGCCGATGCAAGAAAATATTTAGAAGCCTCTTTGCCCGATCTTCTTACTACAAGTCAAAACAAGTAGAGTTCTCCAATATGAGGGAGATACTTTTCATGCGGCCGCTGGAATCTATTCCGCCCGCAAACTCTCTTCGACCGGCCGTAGCTCTATTCCGCCCGCAGGCTCTCCACGGGGTTGGCGGTGGCTGCTTTGAAAGTACGCAGCGCCAGGATGACAAACGCGATCCCGCCCATCATCAGGCCGCCGGCCAGGAATATCCACCAGCTCAGTTCCGTTTGATAGGCAAAGTTTCCCAGCCACGAATGTCCTCCCCACCAGGCCAGCGGCACTGCGATCAGGAAGGCGCAGGCGACCAGTTTTAAAAAGTCGGAAGACAAGAGCATCACGATCTGTGTAACCGAAGCGCCGACGATCTTGCGGATCCCGATCTCTTTTGTCCGTTGGTTCGTGATATAGATGACCAGCCCCAATAAACCCAGGCAGCTAATAAAAACCGTGAGGCCGGTCGCCCAGCGCAGCAACAACGCGGTGTCCTGCTCGCCCTTATAAAATTGCGCAAGCGTTTCGTCCTGGAATTGGTAGTCGAACGAATCTTCCGGGTACACTTCGGACCAGGCCTTCTTCATCCCGGCAATAACGGCTTTCAAAGAATTACCGCCGGTTTTCCCCGGGTCGAGCGCCACACTGACGGTGCGTTCGTTGCCAAGCTCGCTGCAGATGGCCAGCGGTTTTATCGGGCTATGCAGGGATTGCTCATAGAAATCCGCGACAACGCCTACGACCGGAACGGGTCTTTCGTCATTCCATTCGACCCTTTTGCCAAGGGCTTCCCGCGGATCCCGGAAACCAAGGGTGTGCATATAGGTCTCGTTGATGATCAGGGCATTGACCGTATCGCTGTAGGGTAACCCCCTTCCGGCCAGCAATTTCATCTCGTATAATCGCAGATAATTCGAATCGCCGGCCTTCAGCTCTACATCGGTGTTCACTTCTTTTTTACCGTCTTTATATTTCATCTCGCTCGACCAGACCCCGTCCGAAGAAGGGATATCGCTGGACAGGCTGACCATGGCGACGCCGGGTATGGCCTTTAATTTTTCCATCAGTACGAAACGGCGGTTCCGGGTCGTGTCGTGTTGATTCGTTTGGAAATAGACGATGGCGTCTTTCCGGAATCCCAGGTCCTTATTAAGCGAATAGCTGATCTGTTTGCTGACCAGCAGGGTCCCCATGATAAACACCTGTGCGATGACGAACTGGCCGACCGTCAATGTCTTTCGTAACCAGGCGCGACGGCTGGAGCCGCTTTCAGTAGGCAACTGGCTTTTTAATACCTGCACCGGCCGGTAGGAGGAAAGGACTAACGCGGGGTAGAGCCCCGATAAAAGACTGACCCCCGCCAGCAATACCACCCCGAAGACAAGGATGCCGGGTTGCGCCAGGATATTGAAATGCAGTTCTTTTGGTATGAAATCCGCAAACATTTTAAACAGGAGAGGCGCAATCAGTATGGAGAGAAAGACCGCCGCCAGGGTCAACAGGAATGTCTCGCTGAGAAACTGAAAAACCAATTGCCGCCGGGAGCTGCCGATGGTTTTCCGGATGCCGATCTCTTTCGCCCGCTGCGTCGATTGGGCCGTGGTGAGGTTGATAAAATTGATACAGGCCAGCAATAACAGCAGGCCAGCGACGACGAGCAGGCTATAAAGGGTTGGCCTATGCGCCTGGTGATCGCCGTTAAAGAAATTGCCATAGATGGGGCTAAAATGCAAGTCGCTTAAGGCCTGAAGCGTATANNTCGTTCCCGTTATATTTATGATAGAGCGCCGTGATCTTGCTTTCCATTTTGGCAACATCGCCTCCCGGCGGCAACTTCACGAATAACTGAGAATAGGACGTGGTGCCGCCCCACTGGCTCCAGATGGTTGGTTTCAGAGAGGTGTTCTCCAGGGTCGCCCAAGAGACAAATATCTTACCGTTAAAAGCCGTGTGATAAGGCAGGTCCCTGACGATCCCCGTCACCGTAATACCAACGGTATCGTCGAGATAAAGCTTCCGGCCAATGATGGCCTCCCGGCTGAGGCCCGGGAAATAGAGGGCGGCGCGGCCCTCGGTCAACACGACCTGGTAGGGCCCGGACAGCGAAGTGGCCGGGGAACCCGCCAGCCATTCGTATGCGATCAACCGAAAGTAGTTCGAATCGGCATACATCATATGATCCTGCTTCTTGAAGACGGCGATTCCTGCGGCGGGCCCCGCGCCAGATTCCACAGTGGATCCCTCCTTGCCCGTAGGGGGCACATTCAGCTTCACGCTGTTTTCGACATAGAATGGGACGATGAGATCCAACCCCGCAAGATCCTTCCGAACGGCCGGCGCCATTGGCATCGTCACTCCCTTGTTATGAATGGACTCTCCCGAAAAAATGAAATCGCTGACCACCCGGTAGATCCGGTCGCCATCCTTATGCGCCTTGTCAAAACTCAGATCGTATGATACGATCAGGTAGATGACCAGCGAAGCGCTGATCCCGATGGAAAGACCGGCGATATTAATGGCCGAAAAGATCTTATTGCGCCGGAGATTCCTCCAAGCCGTCCTGAAATAGTTTTTTAGCATGCCATGAGTTTCGGCAAAAACTATTGCAGAAAGAATGCCATATTATAAATCAATGAAAATCAGCATCTTTAAGGATTCAAATCTACGAAATTGTTCGTTTTTGATACACCGGCTGTAATGGGATCGGTACAATACGCATGGCAAATGGCCCGGTGTTCCCTATTCCATGTGCATGTTCAATATTATTCAGTATACATTATTATAAAAAGCGGTGAATTTCCCGCTGACAAACTTCAGACTGCTGCCCTGCACGTATTGGATCAAGCCGCCGTCAAAGGTTCCTGTAACAACATGCGTAAATTTATTCCACGCCGTGATCGTGACTGAGAATTGGCTATTAGCGTCTACTGGTGTAAATGCGTCCTCAGAGCCCGTCACCCGGGGAAGGTAATAGGAGAAATATACGTCTGAATAGGCTATGGGATAAACAATGTTTATTCCCAATGTATCCGGGATCGAGAAGGTGAACACTGCAGTATCCTGTTCCGTAAACTGTGCGGCTTCAATTGTCAACAGCCCCTTTACATCCGATGCCGTCATGACCGAAGATTGAAAAAGCGTAGTATCGGATCCGGGATTGATCACATTAAACGATATCGAAGAGGTCCCGGATTGCGGGTTGGAATTTTTTTTGCAGTTTGGCAACAGGAAAATAAGCAATGCGATCGTCGCAATAGGCCACGCAATGAAAGTGAGCGGTCTCATTGATTTTTGATTTAGCATACGGAAACAATACCCATGCTGAAAGTATAGCAACCGGTAAGATAGTAAAAAACACGGAAAGTACTAAACGCGGAAAGCCTTCTTTCGGTGCTTGTATCGGCGCAGCTATCTTTAGCCGCAAGCTCACTCCGCCGGCTCACTCCGAGCGTAGGCTGTCCACCGGGTTGGCCGTCGCAGCCCTGAAAGTCCGCAGCAGCAGGATGACAAGCGCCATCGCGCCCATCAGCAATCCGCCGGCGACGAATATCCACCAGCTCAGCGCAGTCCGGTAGGCGAAGTTGTTCAGCCACGCATGTGTACCCCACCAGGCAATGGGAACCGCGACCCCGAAAGCCACGCCAACCAATTTTAAAAAATCTGCTGACAGCAGGGAAATAACCTGCGCAACCGAAGCACCCAGGATTTTGCGGATCCCGATCTCCTTTGTCCGCTGGTTCGTCGTATAGATCACCAATCCCAACAGGCCCAGGCAACTGATGAATACAGCGAGCCCCGTCGCCCAGGCCAGTAATCGCGCAATGTCCTGTTCGCTTTTATAGGCCTTCGCAATCTCTTCGTCCTGGAAATTATACCTGAAATCGTCTTCCGGGTATACCGCCGACCAGGCTTTTTGCATAT